>JANRLM010000036.1 GCA_033762595.1 Rickettsiales bacterium | reverse complement strand
CAGCAATTTCTTACCTTCAAAGTTGAGGGGATTTCAGGTGCTACAATTCTAGGTGATGGTAATGTTTCCCTAATTTTAGATGTGGCACAAATTTTCAAGATGAAATCAAAGGAAAGCAACTTAAAAATAGTGGCATAATTAAAGGAGAAATTTATGGAAAATTTAGCTTATAACACACCTATTAAAGAGGTTAAAGAGGCAACTCAGCAATTTCTTACCTTCAAAGTTGAGGGCAATGAATATGCGGTTGATATAATGAAAGTTATGGAAATTAAAGGCTGGACAGAAACCACTAGAATTCCAAATTCTCCAACTTATATGCGTGGCGTTATAAATTTGCGTGGATTAGTTATTCCAATTTTTGATTTACGCTCAAGGTTTAATCAGGGTGAAACTAACGCAACTGAAAAAAATGTTGTGATAGTAATTTCAATTGGCAAAAGAACCATTGGCATTTTAGTTGATGCAGTTTCAGATATACTAACTGTTAAGCAAAGTGAAATAAAACTAAACCCTACGGCAAACGATGCTGGTATTGATGACGCTTATGTTTCAGGCTTAATTTCTAACTCAGATAATATGGTGATTATTTTGGATACTGATTATCTTTTTGATGGCAAAACCCTTCAAAAAGCTGAAGCAGTCTCCTCAAATGCATAAAAAATGAATCCTTTGTCTTTACAAACTGAAAGAGAATTTGATTTTAATGATGATGATTTCAAATTAATCGCACGCATTGTTTTTGAAAAAACGGGTATACATCTTGCCCCTCATAAGAAAAATATGGTTTATTCAAGGATAGCAAAGCGAATTAGAAGATTAAATCTTAATAGTTTTTCTGAATATTGCACTCTTATCACTTCAAATAATGATGGCGGTGAAATGATGGATTTTATCAATGCTGTTACAACAAATTTAACGCATTTTTTTAGGGAAATTCATCACTTCAAACATCTTGCGGAAGCTGCTTTGCCTGAGGCTATAAAGCAAAATAGTTCCTTCAAAAGGCTTAGAATTTGGTCGGCGGGTTGTTCTTCTGGTATGGAAGCTTACTCAATAGCAATGACGCTAAGAAGTGTTCTAAAAGATGTAGATAATTGGGACGCCAAAATTTTAGCCACTGATATTGATACAAATATGTTAGCAAAGGGTTCTGCGGGTATTTATTCAGATGAAGAATATGAAAATATTCCAGCAAAATTTAGGGAAGAATTTATTACAAAAGATTCTAAAAATTCTCAAATCAAAGTTAGTGATAAACTAAAAAAACTGGTGAGTTTTAAGCGTCTAAATTTTATTGAGCCTTGGCCGGTTAAAGGGCCTTTTGATATTGTTTTTTGCAGAAATGTTGTAATTTATTTTCAAAAGGAAACTCAAAAAAAGATTTTTGAAAATTTCTCAAATGTTATGCGTTCTGGCTCTCATTTATATATAGGGCATTCTGAAAATCTAACTGGTATCAGCAATAAATTTCAACTGATAGGAAAAACAATTTACCAAAAAATATGAGCGATAACATTAATAAAATTCCTATCAGAAGAACCGACACTGAAAAAGTGCAAATCGGCGATGTCTTTGATGGCGTTAAAAGATATTACGATCAAAATATGGAATTGCTTGTTGTAAAGCTAATGACAGGCGATTGTTATTTCACCGCTGAACCTCGTGAGATGTTAGTTACAATTCTTGGTTCTTGTATTTCTGTATGTTTAAGAGATCCTTTGGTAAACATCGGTGGTATGAATCATATTTTACTACCAGGTGAAAATATGACAAAAGATTCTTCTGATCTCGGCTACCCAACTAGGTTTGGAACATTCGCAATGGAAGAATTAATCAACGGAATGTTAAAATTAGGTGCAAAAAAAAATCGCTTTGAAGCAAAAATTTTTGGTGGTGGAAATGTAATTGCCACAGCGGCAAATATTGGGCAGAAAAATATAAAATTTGTTAAAGAGTTTTTAGCCTCGGAAAATATTCCAATTAGGTCAGAAGATATTGGCGGTGAATTTGCAAGGAGGCTTCACTATTTTCCAGATTCAGGCAAAGCAATGATTAGAAAACTTAGAAGAAAAGAAGATTTAATTATCGTTGATAAAGAAAGAGAATATCAAGAGAAGCTAGTCAAAAAACAGAAATCTGTTGATGTTGAACTTTTTTGATAGCTAGTGATATTAACCCCTCTCCCTTTGGGATGGGAGTAATGTGTAGAGTAAAAACAAAAAAATATGTCAAAAATAAGAGTTTTAATAGTTGATGATTCCCTGCTGATAAGGCAGATGTTCACCAAAATTCTATCTTCTGATGCGGAAATAGAAGTGGTAGGTGTTGCTGAAAATGCTGATGATGCAAGAAATAAAATTAAAGAGCTAAACCCTGATGTTATCACTCTTGATATTGAAATGCCTGGAATGGACGGTATTACTTTCCTAAAAAAATTAATGGCACTAAGGCCGATGCCAGTTGTTATGAGTTCTTCACTTACACAAAGAGGTGCTGATACAACAATAGAAGCCTTAGAAGCAGGGGCTGTTGATTGTGTTCCTAAAACTACTAGCACTGATTTTAATTCTGAAGAATTATCAAATGAATTAATCTCAAAAGTTAAAAATGCTTCAAAGGTAAAATTCAGGCAGGCGAAAGAATCTGAGGCTATTAAGAAAAGCCCAATTATAGAAAATGCCAATCAATTTAATTTTAAGCAAAATATTCTTTTTGCAATTGGTTCATCAACGGGTGGTGTTGAGGCCTTGAGAGATGTTTTAATCAATCTGCCAAAAAATTTTCCCCCAATTGTCATTACCCAACATATGCCACCCAAATATACACAATCATTCGCTGAAAGGCTCAATAAAATTTGTCAAATAAGTGTAAAAGAAGCTGAAAACGGC
>JANRLM010000035.1 GCA_033762595.1 Rickettsiales bacterium | reverse complement strand
GAAAAATTCTAAAGGTGGGTTTAGCTGGGGTGCTAATATTCCTGAGGAAATCACGCCGGAGTTTGTGCGTTCAGAAGTGGCTCGTGGCCGTGCGATTATCCCTTCAAATATTAATCACCCTGAATCTGAGCCAATGATTATAGGGCGAAATTTCTTGGTGAAAATCAACACAAATATTGGCAATTCTGCAATCACTTCTTCAATTGGTGAGGAGGTTGAAAAGATGGTTTGGTCTTGCCGTTGGGGCGGGGATACGCTGATGGATTTATCCACTGGTAAAAATATTCATACAACCCGCGAATGGGTAATTCGTAACTGCCCAGTGCCAGTTGGAACAGTGCCAATTTATCAAGCACTTGAAAAAGTTGGTGGCATTGCTGAAGATCTCACTTGGGAAATTTATCGTGATACATTAATTGAGCAAGCCGAGCAAGGCGTTGACTATTTCACAATTCATGCGGGAGTTCGCCTTCCATTTGTGCCATTAACTGCGAATAGAGTTACGGGAATTGTTTCTCGTGGTGGTTCAATTCATGCGAAATGGTGCATTGCACACCATAAGGAAAACTTCCTCTACACTCACTTTGAGGAAATCTGCGAGATTATGAAAGCATATGATGTAGCGTTTTCACTTGGTGATGGTCTTCGCCCTGGCTCTATCGCTGATGCGAATGATGCGGCACAATTTGCAGAGCTTAAAACCCTTGGGGAGCTTACGCAAATTGCTTGGAAGCACGATATTCAAACCATGATAGAAGGCCCCGGCCATGTGCCAATGCACCTCATCAAAGAGAATATGGATAAACAGCTAGAAGCCTGCTCAGAAGCACCTTTCTATACTTTAGGCCCCCTCACAACTGATATTGCACCGGGTTATGATCACATAACTTCAGGCATTGGTGCGGCAATGATTGGCTGGTTTGGAACGGCAATGCTATGTTATGTTACGCCAAAAGAACATCTTGGTTTGCCTAATAAAGACGATGTAAAAACTGGCGTTATCACTTATAAAATTGCGGCACACGCGGCGGATTTAGCCAAAGGCCACCCCGGTGCGCAAATGCGTGATGATGCTTTATCAAGAGCAAGATTTGATTTTAGGTGGGAGGATCAATTTAATTTATCGCTTGATCCAGATACCGCAAGGGCTTTTCACGATGAAACTCTGCCGAAGGATTCCGCAAAAGTGGCCCATTTTTGTTCTATGTGTGGCCCCAAATTCTGCTCAATGAAAATTACTCAGGAGGTTAGGGAGTTTGCGAAAACCGATGCTTCGTTGACTAGTTCTTTCGTTGATTCCAAACAACAAAGCAACGAATCAACGAATCAACAAACCATAGAAAAATCCTTCAACGAAATGTCCCAAAAATTCAAGGAAATGGGCAGTGAGGTTTATGTGAAGGTGGAGGGGTGATGGAAAATTTTGAAGAATATACTAAAGAATATACTAAAGAATATTTATTTGCTGATTCTGTTTTAGAATGTTTATCTAAACAAAAAGAGTTAATAGGCTTAATAGAAGATTTTTCTAAACAAAAAAATCACTTAATACAAAATTCAAAAAGCATTGGTTTATCCGAAGTTCTAGAAAAAGATTTTCTTGCGGAAAGATATCATCTAGAGTTATTAAAGAACCAACATAAGTTGTTTTCTACTCTAAATAACTTGTGTACTGCTCATCCACTTTTAACTAATTCAATAAAATATGTCTTTAAGCAAGCTACTCAGGCTGAGCAATTATCAGAAAAAGCTCTAAGGGACGCTCAAACTGCTTCTGGAATTTCTGCTTCTGCTAAGCAACAAGAGTTTTTTAATGCAGAAGATAAAGCACTAAAAACCCCATTCTATATATGGTTATTTATATCAATAATCTTGTTTGGTGCGACTATAATAGCACCACTTTATATTGTAGATTTTGTTTTTAAATTCATAACTCTTAATGAAGATTTGAAGCCATTCTTGCTAATTTCAACCAAGGTAGTTTCTACTTTCTTATTTGCATCTATAACATTTTGGGCAAGCAGGATGTATAGATATTACTTGAATTTAAGAAGGATATACAAAGATAAGGTAATTTTAATAAAAACATACACAGCCTATCTAAATTCTACAGAGGATGAGGCTACTAAAAATTTAATTAAGCAAAAAATGGTGGATGTAATTTTTACGCCAATTAGCGTTAATGCCCCTGGTATTTCTAACTCAGATATTTCAAAGATATTAGAGATACATAAAAAATAAATTTCCTCCCTTTGTCACCCCGCACTTGTTGCGGGGTAGATTGTTATCCAGAACTCTCAAGAAAAGTGTTTTTAAGAAGGAAAATTAGATTTAAGTTTTTTATATAAAGAAACCATCTACCCCGCAACAAGTGCGGGGTGACAAACAGATGATTGTGCGGGGTGACACAGAATAGAAGAAAGTTTGTGGGGTGACAATCGGTGGATAAGATGATAATAATCAACAAAAAATAATAACCTTTTAAACCTTGCTTCTATGCAAAGCTCATATTTTGTATATATCTTAACGGATAGTCAAAATGAGAAATTTTATACCGGCGTTACTAACGATTTATGCAGAAGAATTTGGGAGCACAAAGAAGGCGTAGTTGCAGGATACACAAAAGAAAATAGCCTAGTTAAGCTTGTTTACTATGAATCATATCAAGATGTTAGAGATGCAATTCAACGGGAAAAGTTGATGAAAAAGTGGAAAAGAAATTATAAAATTGATGCGATAAATAAGTTTAATCATGATTGGGAAGATTTGTATTTTCAACTAAATGGATAACATTTTTGTTTTTCTTAAATTTTACCACGGATTGTCACCCCGCACTAGTTGCGGGGTTGAGCAGAGTTTTAAACCGCCAATCTACCCCGCAACTAGTGCGGGGTGACAATATGTGATTAAGAAAGTAATAATTTTGTTAAATTAGATATTAAATTTTTATGCCCAATATTTTCATCATAGACATAATCTACACAAAACCACTCGCTGAAATTGATTTGCATGTGGCGGAGCATCGGGCGTATTTGGATAAATTTTACACTTCCAAACACCTAATATTTTCAGGGCGGAAGAACCCGCCATCTGGTGGAATAGTGGTGGGTATGTTCGCTGATATTAATGAAGCTGAAAAATTTGTTGCAGGTGACCCCTTCAAAATCAAAAACCTCGCTGATTATAAAATCACCGAATTCAACCCAGTAAAATATAACCAACAGGTAAAAGATATTTTAGGATTTTAGATTTTCTTAAAAAACTCTTCTAATGAATTTTCAATTTTTGGAAGTTTAATCCCAAGTATTTTTAATGCCTTACTTGAATCTAGCCTTGAGTTTAGTGGGCGTTTTGCTCTAACTGGAAATTCTGAAGTTTTAATTGGCAGAATCCCCTTAACTTTTAAGGGCTTGCTATATTTTCTGGCTTTTTCAACAATTATTTTGGCAAATTCAAACCAAGAGATATATTCTTCCGGCGTTAGGTGATAAATGCCAAAATCGCTAGATTTATTTTCAATAATTTTAAGCGTTGCTTTGGCTATATCCATTGAATAACAAGGGCTTCCAACTTGATCAGCGACAATTTTAAGCTCATCTCGTTCAGAAGCAAGTTTCAATATTGTGAAGGGAAAATTTTTGCCAGAATGATTATAAACCCAACTAATTCTAAAAATAAAATATTTACAGCCTGAATTTATAATTTCTTTTTCTGAATTTAGCTTGGTTTCACCATAATAATTTATCGGGTTAAGGTTTTCTGAATTTTCTTCGGTAAAAGGCAATTCTCCTGAGCCATCAAAGACATAATCAGTTGAGTAATGAATTAGTTTTGCATCAATTTTTTTGCAAAAATCAGCGATAATTTTTACCGCATTAACATTTATTGCGTTGCAGATTTCCCTCTCATCTTCGGCTTTATCAACGGCAGTGTA
>JANRLM010000034.1 GCA_033762595.1 Rickettsiales bacterium | reverse complement strand
ACTTATCAGCACTTTCATCGCATTTGATTATCTGTGATAATTACAAAAAATTTTCAAGGGTTTACTATCAAAGAATATGAAATTCTTGATAGCACAAACGAGGAAGCAAAAAGAATTTTGCAGTCGCAAAAAAATATTTCCCTACATAAAAATATTATTATCGCAAACTCCCAAACCGCTGGAAAAGGTAGATATGAGAGGGAGTGGATTTCAGAAGAGGGAAATTTATTCGCAAGTTTTATTTTTGATGTTAGCAAAGAAAATAGTCCCCAAAATTTCTCTTATTTTTTTGCCTTAGCGATAGCTAAACTTCTTGAAAATCTTGGGCTTTTGCCAGTTATAAAATGGCCAAATGATGTGCTTATTGATGATAAAAAAATCTGTGGCATATTACTTGAAAAACAAGGTGATTTTTTAATCTGTGGCGTTGGGCTGAACATCAAATCTTCACCACAATATTTAATTGATAGAAAAACTACCTGCCTTGCAGATCTAGGTTTTGAGCGGGATAAAAATTTTTGCCTTAATGAAATCATTAAAAATTTAGATGCAATTTTATTAGAAGAAAAAAATTTCGGTTTTGCAAAAATTGCAGAAAAAATAAATTCCTACCTCAAGAAAAATTTCGCTGAAATAAATTTATATAACAAAAAAATTGCAGGTGAAATAATCATGGTTGATAATGAAGGCTTGCTTGAATTTAAGGTGGGTGATGAATTAAAAAAGTTATCTAGCGGTGAGGTTTTTTTCTTATGAAACCCTCTATAATCCTAACCCGCCCTGAAAAAGATAATATAAAATTTAGCTCAAAAATTTCTGAGGTTAACAAGGGAAGTAACATTATAAATCTGCCACTTATTGAAATAGAAATTTTAGGAAGAGAAATAAATTTTCCAGAAAATTCTAATCTGATTATTACTTCTGCAAATGGGGTAGAAGCCCTTTCAAAGAATACAAAAATTAGAAATTTTAATATTATTACCGCTGGTGATAATTCAGCAGAAATTGCTAGTAAATTAGGTTTTCAGAGGGTTTTTTCCGCCTATAAAAAGAAATCAAAAATTTCAGGTGAGATTGCAATTGCAAATTTTATTAAAGAAAATTTTTCAAAAGGTGAAAAATTTATTCATATTTCTGCTGATGTAACTAAAGGGAATCTTGAAAAATTAATCGTTGCAGAAAATTTTTTCTATAAGAGAGAAATTTTTTATAAGTCAAAACAAAATAAATTATCTAAAGAAAAAATTAAGGAAATCCAAGCATTACAAGAATGTTTAGTGGTGTTTTTTTCAGAGCGAACGGCAAAAATATTTATTGATAATTTTATAGATTTATCAAAATTTTCTGCAGTTACTCTAAGCAAGCAGATTGCTGATTCTATTGCAAATTATAATTTCGCAAATATCATATATCCAGAATTTCCAACCGAAAATTCTCTAATTGAAATAATAAATAAATTATGAAGGCAGTAATACTTGCAGGTGGGCTTGGCACTAGAATTTCTGAGGAAACACAGCTAAAACCAAAGCCAATGATAGAAATAGGCGGTAAGCCAATTCTCTGGCATATTATGAAAATTTATTCGCATTATGGAATAAATGATTTTGTAATTTGCCTGGGTTATAAGGGCTATTTTATCAAAGAATATTTCGCAAATTACTATCGCCATATGTCTGATGTAACCTATGATTTGAGCGATAACAGCGTAAAAATTCACAATTCAAGCTCTGAGCCTTGGAAGGTTACGCTGATTGATACTGGTGAAGATTCTATGACAGGTGGCCGTGTAAAATTAATCAAAGATTATATTGATGGTGAAAATTTTTGTATGACATACGGAGATGGCGTTGCGAATGTAGATATAAAAGCAGAAATTGAATTCCATCTAAAACATAAAAAAATTGCGACAATGCTTGCCACTAAGCCACCCGGAAGATTTGGTGCAGTGCAGATGCAAAATGATGGGGTTGTAACAGAATTTCTTGAAAAGCCCGCTGGTGATGGCGGTTATATTAATGGTGGTTTTTTTGTTCTTAATAGAAAAATTTTTGATTACATTGATAATTCAAAAACAATTTTTGAAAGAGAGCCCCTTGAAAATTTAGCAAAAGATAAGCAATTAGTTTCCTACAAGCATGATGGTTTTTGGCACGCTATGGATACCTTACGAGATAAACTTCATCTAGAAGATTTATGGCTTAAAAATAAAGCTGAATGGCGAATTTGGGATAATAAAAAATGAATAATTTCTCTAAATTTTTTTCTGGTAAAAAGATTTTTCTAACTGGGCATACTGGCTTTAAGGGCAGTTGGGCAAGTATAGCACTAAAAAATTTAGGGGCAAAAATTTATGGTTTTGCCTTACCGCCTGAAAATTTTAGAGGCAGCATGTTTGAAAGCCTTAAAATCTCTGAAACCTTGGATTTTAGCGAATTTGGCGATATAAGGGATTCTCAAAAATTAAAAAAATCTATTCAAAAATTTGAGCCTGAAATAATTTTGCATCTAGCAGCACAGCCAATTGTTTTGAGATCCTATAAAAACCCAGTAAATAATTTTGAAACAAACTTAATGGGTTTGATTAATCTGTTTGAAGCTTGCAGAGAAACTAGTTCCGTGCAAACCATTTTGAATGTTACTTCTGATAAATGCTATGAAAATAACGAAGAAAAAAGAGATTTTATTGAATCAGATAAATTAGGCGGTAAAGACCCTTATTCGGCTTCCAAAGCCTGTGCTGAGATTATTAGCAATTCCTACCGCGAATCATTTTTCAACAAAAAAAATATTGAGCTTGCAACTGCAAGAGCTGGCAATGTTATAGGTGGCGGCGATTTTTCAGAGAATCGTTTAGTGCCAGATATATTTGAGGCAATTACAAAAAATCAAGAAATCTCTATAAGAAATCCAAGGGCAATTCGGCCTTGGCAACATGTTTTAGAAAGTATAAATGGCTATTTAACCCTTATTTATAAAATTTCTCAAGAGCCAAAAAAATATAATCAGGCTTATAATTTTGGCCCTGATAAAGAGGAAGAAAAAATTGATGTAGAAAATTTAACCAAAATATTTTTGGAGAATTTTAATTCAGAAAATAAAATTTCCTATAAAATTGAAGCTGATGAAAATGCTTTATATGAGGCTAAATTTCTTGGTCTTGATAATAGCAAGGCAAAAAATGAACTAGGCTGGAAGCCAAAATTAAAGCCATACGAAGCCATAAAATTAACAGCGGAGTGGTATAATTTCTATCTTAAAAATTCAGATAATCCCAAAAATCTTAGAGATTTTACAGATAAACAAATTATTGAAAATATAATTTCATAAAAAAACCCCACTTGAAGTGGGGTTTTGGAATAAGATAAGTAATATTCTTTGAGAATTATCTCTTAGAGAACTGGAAGCTTCTACGAGCTTTTTTGTGACCGAATTTCTCACGCTCAACAACTCTAGGATCACGAGTTAAGAAGCCAGATTTTCTAAGTGGCGAATGGTTAACTTCAGGGTTATAATTATCTAAAGCTCTGCTGATTCCGTGTCTAATAGCACCAGCTTGACCAGATAATCCGCCACCTTCAACGGTTGCAAAAACATCAAACTTACTTGTTGAATTAACAACATCAAATGGCTGGTTAACAATCATTTGTAATACTGGGCGTTTAAGATATGCTTTGATATCTTGACCGTTAATTGTAAATTTACCAGTGCCGGGTTTAATCCAAACTCTAGCAGAGGCATCTTTCCTTCTACCAGTGCCGTAAGCTCTGCCTTGTGCATCTAATTTAGCAGTTTTTCTAGAAGAAACATCATCATTTGCAACTTCAGCAGAAGCAACTTTCTTCTTAGATTTCTTTAATTCTGTTGTTGGGATATTAATCATAAAAATAAGTTATTATTTTGTTCTAAACCTTTTATTTTTCTCATTAAGAGAGGCAATATCATAAGGAATTGGGTTTTGTGCTTGGTGAGGGTGATTTGAACCCGCATAAACAAATAATTTGTTGAATTGAGCTCTACCTAAAACATCTTCACGAGAAATCATTCTTTGCACTGCTTTTTCAATAATAAATTCAGGCTTTTTACCAGCAAGAACTTTGAAAGGTGTAGTTTCTTTAATACCACCTGCGAAACCAGTATGGCGGTAATATGTTTTATCACGTAATTTGTTATTGCCTTTTAAGCAAACTTTCTCAGCATTGATAACAACAACATAATCACCAACATCTTGGTTTGGGGTATATGTAGGTTTATTCTTACCACGAAGTAACTTTGCAACTTCAGAAGCAAGCCTTCCTGCGACTAAATCAGTGGCATCAACTAAGTGCCAATTGCGTTTAACTGAAGCAGGTGTAAAGGTTTTTGTAGCTTTATTTTTCATCTTAAAAATACTAATTTGGGAATGCCTATTTACAGATATTCCCCGAAGTGTCAAGGGAAAAAGTGGAAATGAGGTTCTAGGGGCTAGGGGTAAGGTGTTAGAGGGGGGGATTTAGGGGTTGGGAGATGGGAACACGAGTCATAATATCTAAATAGAAAAACCTATAGCCGGATTTCTCTCTTCGTTCGAAATGACCTAACTCCCAATGCCCTTATTCCATCATCTACCCTTTAGCGAGTGGGTGGTTGGCTTCCACGAAGTTTTTTAGCTTACTTATATTAGTGTGGGTATAAATTTGCGTGGTGGATATATCGCTATGACCAAGGATTTCTTGTAAAACTCTTAAATCCAAGCCTTTATCAAGAATATTAGTCGCAAAAGAATGGCGTAATATATGTGGGGAGATTTTACTAGGTGAAATCCCAGCCTTCAAAGCATACTCCTTAAGAATATTTGCAACCTGTTGCCTTGTTATAAAGCCCGATTTATTGCTAGATGGAAATAAATAATTTTTTTTGTGAGCCAAACTAATTTTAGGCATATTTTCTTGCTTTTCAGCCAGGTAATCTTTCAAAAAAACCAGATATTTGCTAATATTTTTATGCAGATTTTCTGAAATTGGAACGAGCCTCTCTTTATTGCCCTTGCCAGAAATTATCATAAAATATTTATCCTTGCCTTGATAATTGGCTTTTTGAATATCGGTAATTTTTAGATTTATAACCTCAGAAACCCTCAATCCCGCTTGCGATAAAATTTCCAGCAAGCATATAATGCGATATGATTTATAATTTTCGCCCTCAAGAAGAGCTTGATTTTTAATCGTATCAATTTCATTTTCGGTAAGAAATTTTGGCAGATTTTTCTCTTTTTTAGGAAGTAAAATATTTTTTGCAGGGTTTTTGCTAATATGATTTTCACTATGCAAAAAATGATAAAATTGCCTGATTGCAGATATTTTTCTACTAATAGAACTTGCTTTGAAATGCTTGTTTAAGCTAGAAATATATTCATCAATAAGGTTTTTATCCGCCTCTAACAAAGGCTTTTTTATTGCCTCAGAGAATTGCTGTAAATCTCGCTGATAAGATTCAAGGGTGTTTTTGCTGGCATTCTTTTCAGAAGCAAGCATTGATATAAAATCTTCAATTGCCGAAATTGAGTTTTTCATTTTTTATTTCCTTCCGAACCTCTTTAATTTCAGGCTGAATATCAGATTTATAGAGGAAAACCGCCCCAATTAAGAAAATTAAAATAAATATAATTAATTTTTTCACTTTAAGTAATTTTTGTTATAATAACTTTTATAAATTAAAATTTAATCTAATTAAAGTTTATTTAAGTTGAAAGATAAATCTTCAAATAATTACTATAAATCTGTTTTAGATGCAAGAAACTCTCAGATAGTTCTGCTTGGAATGATGGGAACTGGCAAAACAACGCTTGGGCGAAAATTAGCTAAAAATCTTGAAATAGAATTTTTTGACATTGATTTAGAAGTTGAAGGCGATATTGGCCACAGCATAAGTTGGATTTTTGAGAATATTGGCGAGAAAGAATTTCGCAAAATGGAGCATCAAAAAATTAAATCTCTGCTGGAAAATAAAAAACCTAAAGTTATTGCACTTGGTGGCGGGGCTTTTCTGAACGAAGATTCTCGCAAAATTATTAAAGAAAACGCAGTTTCAGTTTGGCTAAAAGCTAGTGCGGAAACTATTTTTAGAAGGGTTTCAGCAAGAAAAGATAGGCCACTTCTTGAAACTGAAGATGATAAATTAGCTTTGGTTAAAAAAATAATGAAAGACAGGGAAGAAGTTTATTCTAAAGCTGATTTAATAACAATTACAGATAACACATCACAGAAAAAAGTTTTAGAAAAAATAATTACCGAAATTGCAATTTTTATAAATAAGAAAAAAATCAATAATGCCAATTAGCAAAGTAAATGTTAGCCTAGAAAATTCACCTTATGATATTTTTATCGGTGAAAATTTAATGGAAAATGTTGGGGGATATCTTGAAAAAACCCTCAAGAAAAAAGGAAAAATTTTTATCATCGCCGATGAAAATACTTCAAAATTATTTGCGAAGAAAATTACTAAATCTCTTAAATCTAGCGGTTTTGATTTTGCAGAAATAATTTTGCCCGCAGGTGAGAAAACCAAGAATTTTAAGCATCTGCAATATATTATTGATGAAGTTTTTAAGCACCAGCCGGAGCGTTCTTCAACGCTTTTAGCCTTGGGTGGTGGAGTGGTTGGCGATATTACTGGCTTTTCAGCAAGTGTCATTTTGCGTGGAATAAATTTTGTGCAGATTCCAACAAGCTTACTTGCAATGGTGGATAGCTCTGTTGGCGGAAAAACAGGGATAAATTTATCTTATGGCAAAAATTTAGTGGGTAGTTTTTATCAACCAAAAATTGTTCTAGCAGATATTAACGCTCTAAAAACCCTGCCTGAAAGGGAGCTTCAAGCTGGATTTGCTGAGATTGTAAAATATGGTTTGATTGATGATAAAAAATTCTTTGAATATTTAGAGAAGCAAAATGATTTTTCTGAAATTGCTTATATGATTGAAAAATCTTGCCAAGCAAAAGCAAGGATTGTTGCGGAAGATGAGAAGGAAGCCGGCAAGCGTGCATTGCTAAATCTTGGGCATACTTTTGGCCACGCTTATGAAGCTTTGCTAGATTTTAGTGGAAAATTACTTCACGGCGAAGCCGTTGCAATTGGTATGGCACAAGCCTTCCGATTTTCTGAAATGCTAGAAATTTGCCCGAAAAATACCGCTGATAGAGTTGAAAATTTACTAAAAAAATTTGGCTTAAGAACTAGGGTTTCAGAGCTTAAAAAGAAATTTAAGATAGATGAAATTGTAAGCCTTATGTATCAAGATAAAAAAGTTTCGGATAAAAAACTTACATTTATTTTGGCTAATGATATTGGTAAATCCTTCATCAAAAAAGATGTTGATGAAAAAATCTTACGAAAATATTTAGAGAGAGATATTATATTATGAAGAAAATATTATTATTTTTAATTACGCTTTTTATATTTTCATTTGCGAAAAGTAGCTTTGCAAACTCGCAGATTTTATATCAAAATTATCAAGATGAAATTAATTCCGCACAAATTTATTTGAATAAACTCAAAACTCTCAGTGCGAAATTTATTCAATTGAACCCTGATAGCACTTCAATTGTGAATGGTGAGTTTTTCTTGGAAAGGCCGGGCAAACTTTTGATAAGATATAACAGCCCTTTCAAAATGGATTATTTTATTATTAATGAAAATTTTATCCAATATGATTATGATTTAGACCAAGTAACAAGGGCGGATACTGGCAAAAGCCCATTAAATATCCTGCTTTATAAAGGCGTGAATTTGCAAAATAATAAATTGATGGATTTAACAAATATTTCTTCTGAAAAGAACTTTTTTGAGCTTTATTTTGTGAACAAAACTGAAGATTTATCTGAAGAAGTTTCAGGGTTAATTCTAAAATTTACGAAGTTACCTGTGGAGTTAATTTCTATCAAAAGGGTTGATGAAAGCGGAAAAACTACTGAGTTAGTGCTTTCAAATATTCAACAAGATAGAAAATTTGACAACACAATTTTCAACTTTAGAAGACCATCTAAAAAATATCCAACAGCGAAATAGATTAGATTTTGTTAAATTATCAGTTGTTTTTTCTCTTTAGTGTCACCCCGCAATAAATGCGGGGTGACAACTGGAGGTTAAGGAGTTTAAATCTATACTTAGCTAAAATAGTAAGTTAGGCAATATTGAACAAAGTGGATTGAGATTAGCAATAAAACAGGCGAAATATCAACACCATTAATTGGTTTTATATATTTTCTAATTTTATTTAATATTGGCTCAATTACGCCAGATAAAAAGCCCATAATTCGGCTAACTAGCGGCTGATATTTATTCACAATTTCAAAATAAATTAGCAACTGAACTATTATATAAACAAAAATTACTAGAGAAAATAACTCTAAAATTAAATTAATTAGTGCGATAAAAGGTGGTAACATAAAATCCTCTCATTGTTGATTATTAATCGTTTTTTTCTCTCATTGGCATTTTGAAAACCACAACATTTCCTCTGCCCCAATATTCAATAGAGTTCGGGTTCATTATGTGAGCCATTGCAATTCCCCTGCCGTTAGGGTCAGTCATTCTTGAAGGTTCAAAATCAAGATATTCTTCCCAATTAAAACCTTTGCCTTCATCTTTAATTACTACGGAATAAATGCCTTCTTTTTCTTTTTTGAAAAGCTCTATAATAACTTTTTTATCAATATTTACAGGGTTTTTGGCTCTATTTTCAATTTCTTCATCATATCTGTTTTCAAGTAATAATTTTGCTTTTTCTTCAAAGCCAATTTCAAAATTTCCGTGTTCAATAGCATTTATCAAAAGTGCGGTTAAACCAATAACAAACTTGCTAGGATCAGCACTGAAGCGGGCAAGATAATTTGCAAGTTTTCTGGCTTCTTCAAAGGTTTTTATTTCAAAATTAGCTGATTTTATGCTATCTATAATGGTATATGCATTACCAACTTCGCTTTTGAGATTTTCGCTATTTAATTTTTCACGAATTGCAGATTTTACAATTGATACCAAAACCGCGTGTGCATAAGGTTTGGTAATATAATAATAAGCACCACTTTCAATGCCTTCAACATTCTTCTTTTCCTGCGTCATAGCGGTTTGCATTATCACAGGAATATTCTTTGTTTCGTTGTTAGATTTTAATCTTTTTAGAACTTCAATGCCGTCAATACCGGGCATCATTATATCAAGCAGAACAACATCAATTTTTTTGGAGTTTTGATTAATAAAATCAAGGGCATCATTGCCATTTGTGAAAGTATGGCACTCAAAACCACCCATTTTTAGGTGCTTTTCAAGAATTTCAAGGTTAAATTCTTCATCATCAACGCAAACAGCAACTGGAATTTTGGAAGAAATATTCCCTTCCTCAGCAGCTAGTTTTACTTGGTTTTCCATTAATTTTGACATAAATTTATCTCCTATATGATTTTAGCTGGTTGCGTTGGAATTGTGAAGGAAAAAATTGCTCCGCCATATTCCGAATTTTTACACCAAATATCACCACCTTGCCCTTGGATAATTTCTTTAACAATAGAAAGCCCAAGGCCTGTGCCACCTGCACCTGATTTTGTTTTGCTACTTTGAACAAATTTATCAAAAATTGTCTCAAGCTCCTCAGTTGGAATTCCAACGCCTTGATCAGAAATTGAACAAATAAGAAAGTTGCCAGCTTGCGTGAGTTTGAAATCAATTTTTATAAACCCACCATTTGGAGAAAATTTAATGGCGTTTGAAATTAAATTAGAGAAAACCTGCACCATTTTTTGATTATCAAAATATGCTATCATTTTAGCATCTTGCTTACTAACTGAAATTCTAAGCTTTTTATTATCAAGTAATTTTTGAAACTCACTAATTACTGAATTTAGAGGTACTTCAATGTTATTAGCTTTAATGTTGAAGGTCATCTTACCTGATTCAAGTTTAGATAAATCAAGCAAATTATTAAGCAAAGTTAAAAGCCTTTTGCCACTTGTTTCAATTTTATTGAAATAATTTTTTAGTTCATCTCTATCAACTTTATCAAATTCTGTTCTACCAAATTCAGCAAAACTGAGGATTGCATGCATTGGCGTTCTAAGTTCGTGGCTCATATTTGCCAAAAATTCTGATTTTGCTTCATTGGCTCTTTCTGCAATTTGCTTGGCTTTTTCAAGTTCTTTAGTTCTTTCAAAAACTTTATTTTCAAGGTTAGAATTTGCTTCTTTAACGGCGTTTTCCCTGATTTTAATTTGAAGCAACATTTCATTAAAAGCATCAACTAAAACACCAAGCTCATCATTAGTTTTTTTCTTTACAACTATATCATAATTGCCTTGCTCAGTAACTTCACGAGAGGCAAGGAATAAGCGATTTATAGGCCTATCAATCACCTTAGAAAACGCCTTAGAAACAACATAAGCTATAATCACACCAATTATAAGGGCAAGCAAGCTATATATGAGATATTTTTCTATTGCTTTATCAACATCTTTCAAGTCAGAGGTTATATTGACATAACCAATTAAATCATCTTTGATTTTTATAGTATAAAAAACATTGAGATATTTTCCTTCAAATTCATGACCTGTTAGAAAAATATTTTTACAAGGAATTTTATTTTTATCCTCTCTGTGATATTCAACAAAAAGCTCCTCACTTGCGTTATAAAGGCAGGCGGTTCGCACTGATTTTCTAACAGAGAGAGCGGTTAGATTTTCCTTTGCGGTTCTTTCATCATAAAATTCAATTGCAACGGTGCTTCTATTGCCAACTAGCTCTGCTAGAACTTGCATTTCTTGAATAAGGTTTTCCTTGATTCTTGCGGTAGAAAAATAAATAAAAAACCCAAGAACGAAAATTATTGAGATAAAACTTGTAAAAATTACAATGAATAGGATTTTTTTTCTAATCGCAAGCTGAAGAAAAAACTTATTTAGCCTATTAAAAAGCATTAAAAAATATTGGTTGGAAGACAAATTATTCTAATAACCAAATTTATTTTAATCAAAATTTTTTGAGTTCTAGCAGGCAGGCATCGCCATATGAGAAAAATCTGTATTTATTTTGCACCGCAAATTCATATAATTTTTTGGTATTTTCATAGCCGATAAAAGCACTTACTAACATCATCAGTGTAGATTTTGGCAAATGAAAATTTGTGATTAAAAAATCAGGTATTTTGAATTTATATGAAGGATAAATAAAAATATCTGTATCGCCAAAAAAGCCTTTTATTTCGCCATTTTCAAAGGGTGCTGATTCTAAAGCTCTTAGTGAAGTTGTGCCAACCACAATAATTTTTTTGCCTTGTTTTTTGGCTTGATTTATTGTGTTTGCGGTTTCGTCAGAGATTTCAAAATATTCGCTGTGCATTTTGTGATCGGTAATATTATCAACTTTTACTGGTAGAAAAGTGCCAGCACCAACATTTAGGGTTATAAAACTTAAGATGACCCCTTTATTTTTGAGTCTTTCAAGCAATTCTTCTGTGAAGTGCAAGCCTGCCGTTGGGGCTGCAACTGAACCCTCTTTTTCAGCATAAATTGTTTGATAATTTTCCTTATCGCTTTCATCGGGTTTGCGTTTTTTTGCGATATAAGGGGGCAGGGGCATTGATCCATATTTTGCGAGTTTTTGGAAAAATTCAATTTCTGATAAATTAAATTCAAGCTGTATTTCACCAAAATTCTTTGCGATAATTTTTGCCTTAAACTCATCTGCAATTTCAAAAGAATTACCAATAATGAATTTTTTAGCTGGCTTACAAAAGGCACTCCAGATAGTTTTTTCATTATCTTTTGATAAAATTTTTAGAAGCGTTACTTCGCATTTGCTATTGCTAACACTGCCTTCTAGCCTTGCTGGGATAACTTTTGTATTATTAAAAACAATAACATCACCAGCAGTTACAAAGTTTATAATATCTTTGAAAATATGCTCTGAAATTTTGCCTTCAGCAAAACGGAGCAGCCTGCTTTCATCTCTATTTTTTAGAGGCTTTTCCGCAATTAATTCTTCCGGCAAATAATAGTCAAAATCTGAGAGTTTGTGCATTTATCTATCTAATTATATTCAATCAAGAATGGTGATTTTTAAGTTTGTATGAGGAATAATTTTCTTAAATCCTTTATCATAAGTTATTAATTCTTCACATTCAGCTTCTGCAATTGCAGTGTGAATACAATCATTTATATTTGTAAAGCCAACTTTTCTTGAGAGGTTTAATGCTCTATAATATATTTCTTGAAGATTTATATCCTCACTTAACTCAATAAGTAAATTTGATAGGTCTTCTATAGTGATATTTTCTATCTTATTTTTTGCTAAAACATAGCAAGTTTCTTGAACCAAAGGATATGAGGAAAATAGCTTTTTATTTTTTATAGCATCTAGAAAAATCTTTTCACATAATTTTTTTTTATTTCCATCCAAAATGGAATTAATTAAAACATTAGTATCAAGATAAATCATTTTTTTAGAAAAATTATAGGTTTGATTCGTTAGCAAGTTCGTCTATATTAACCCCTTCAGGAATGCGAATTCCAGCACAAGCTTTTTGAATGCGTTTGAATGCTTCAATTCTTTTTTTTACTGCCTCGTCGCTATCAACATCTTCAATAGTAACCCTTATATTGCTTTTAGCTGGGAAGCGATCAATGTAAGATGTAATGCTATGCTGAAGTTGTTCAATAGTTGTTTCAAATGTTGTTTGCATAATTATTTCTCCTAAGGGCATTATAAACTAAGTTAGTAGAAAAATAAATAGGTAGTTTAGCGGAAACTTACAAGCCTAAGGCTTTGCCACGAGCTTTGGCTTTGCTTCTGCCAATGCGAATGCGACTTCTCATAACGCCAAGTTTTTTGGCTCTTTCGTGATGATTTTGTATAATTTCTTGTTTCATAGAACCTAGTTTTCCAGCAATATCTTGGTCAATCCCTTCATTTGGATCAACATTCATTAAACCTTCTGATTCATAGCCCTGTTCCCTTGCCTGCTCTGCTGCCTCAATATGCTGGCGATGAACCATCGCTTTCAAATCGCGTTTCTGCCTTGCCCTTATCTTTTCTAATTTTGTATCGTGGTCATGCGACATTAGGGCAGAAATTTGTTATTTTTTATCAGAAGATTTTCTTCTATGCAAATTATCACGCAGGGCTTTTGCCAAATTTTGCTTTTTGGAATTATTCTTTTGGTTATCTTTATTATTTTGCTTGGACATTTTTAGGGGTAACTAATTACACTAATTAAGCTATAACAATCTTGAATTGTAATTCAATTATGTAAATTTACCACTTATTTACTTGTTGAGGGAGAAAATTTTTTGCTTTACTTTTGCTAATTTTCTAAAGCCTGAGGGAGTTTTGCTGCCATATAAGTGATTGTTCCAGCACCCATACAAATTACAATATCCCCTTGTTCTATAACATCTTTTAGGGTTTTTGCCAAATCAGAATCTGAATTGAGAGAAACCGCTTGCTTACCTGTTTTTCTAACTTCTTCGGCTAGGCGGTGGTGATTCACATTTTCAATCGGGGTTTCACCTGCGGAATACATTTCAGTGATTATAACATAATCAGCGGAAGAAAAACTATTCACAAAATCAGAGAATAAATCATTAAGTCTAGTATATCTATGCGGTTGCATAACCGCTATAACCTTACCTTTTTTGCCGTGCTGAAAATGTTTGCCAGCGGAAAGCGTTGCTTTAATTTCCTCTGGGTGGTGGGCGTAATCATCAACTATTGTAACCCCATTTGTAACCCCAGTTATAGTAAATCTGCGTTTTACGCCTGAGAAATTCGCCAATGCTTCAATAATTTTCTCAATCGGAATATTAATACTTAAGCCAACCGCAATGGCAGCAAGCGAGTTTTCAATATTATGCTTGCCAAAACAAGGGAGTTTAACTTGATAAGTTTCCTTGTTGTTTGTGCTTGAAAGATTATCACTTATATCAATATTATAAAGGCTGTAGCCTTCTTGAAACTCAAGATTATAGCCATAAATATCAGCATCTTTATCAATCATTGAGTAATATAAAATTTTTCTATTCTCAGTTGATTTTGCGATTTTATAAGCAAGCGAGTGATCTTTATTAACCACTGCAAACCCATAAAATGGAAGCCTTGCTAGGAATGCCCTGAAGCCTTCTTCAAGTTTTTCAACGCTGCCCCAATAATCCATATGCTCAGGGTCAATGTTAGTAATTACGCCGATTGTAGAGGGGATTTTGATGAAGGTTCCATCACTTTCATCAGCTTCCGCAACCAGCCAATCACCACTTCCAAGCCGAGCATTTGAGCCAATGCTATTGATAATACCACCATTAATTATAGTGGGCGAAAGCCCCGCAAAATCAAGTATGTGTGCTATCATTGAAGTAGTAGTGGTTTTGCCGTGCGAACCAGCAATTGCGATGGTTGCCTTAAGGCGAGTGAGTTCCGCAAGCATTTCAGAACGAGCTACAATCGGCAGATTTTCTGCTTTTGAGGCGATAATCTCAGGGTTATCAGCCTGCACCGCGGTTGATTTCACAACTACAGAAGCACCAGTAATATTTTCCTTATTATGCCCAATAAAAACCTTGATACCCAAGGCTTGTAGCCTTTTTACATTATAATTTTCAGATATATCTGAACCCTGCACTTTATAGCCCATATTATGCAGAATTTCAGCAATACCACTCATACCAATTCCGCCAATTCCAATCATATGAATTGTGCCAATATCAAAGGGAATAAAGCGAAGTGAAGAATATTTTTTGTTTGAGTTTATCATAAATCAACCACACCTTAGAACTGAATTTAGAATTATTGTTGCACCGACTGCCTCAACGGATTTTTCCTTACTGATTTTAATTTTATATCTGCCACCACGAACAATCTCCTCATAATTATCATCAGAAATTATGCTATAACAAACCCCTGTGTGATAATGGAAATTCTTAGCTTCAAAGATGTTCAAGCTAAGTTTGAAATTACCAATTTTTTTTAGTAAATCTTTTATAATAAGCTCTAAATTTTTGATTATAAATTCAACATCTTTTGGCAGTTTTTTATTAATTTCTGCAAGTATTTTTATCGCTTCTTTCGCATCAGATGCTTCATCGCATTTCTTGATAATTTTTGCTATTTGCTTGGTTTCTGGAAGGGATTGAAGATAATTCAGATTCTTATCTTCAATCGCTTTTTTAATTAATTTATATTTTGAATTTTCAACCATTCCTAAAAAATTTAACAGCAAAGATGGGATACAAAAATCTATGGTAAAACTATTAATTTTTAGAGTTTTGAGGGCTTTATAAATTATCTCTAAAATTTTTGAATCAGCGGAAATATCACTTTCATTTATTAGCTCTAAACCAGTTTGGGTAATCTGCCTTTCTGCGAATTTACCTTTGCCGTTTTTTCTAAAAACCTGCCCTGAATATGAGATTTTTATTGGCTTTTTGATGATTTCAATCTCAAATCTATCCTTAATAATTCTCGCAATTTGCGGGGTAATATCATTTCGCAAAACCATCATTTTACCAGAAATTGGATCAGTAACTTTGAAAAACTCTGAGGAGTGATTTTTATCCAAAGATTGCTCAAACTCCATAATAGATGGGCGAACGAAATTAAAGCCCTCACGCCTGAAAAGCTTGATGATTTGCAAGTTGGTTTCAAGTTCTTTGAAAGCCATTTCAGATATTTGATCATAAAAACCTGAAGGCAGAAGATTTTTCGGACTATTCAAAGGAATTTAGTTTTAAGTTGTTTTTATTGTAAATTTATTAAAGCAATTTATTATAAATTGAAATAAAAATTACAATCAATGAAAACGCTTGAAAATACCATATCGCCATCAATTCTTAGAAAATCGCTGGATAGCCTCAAGAAATCTAAAAATTTCTGCGAAATTAGCCTAGAACACCCTTCTGATGCTTTCCTGTGTCAAATTCTTGATGTTAGTGAAATTATGATTTTAGCTCGTAAAATTCTGCCTGATAGTGGCGGTTTTGATGGGTTTTCTCTGCTTTTTTATGATAATCTCGCAACTCTCTCTTGGGAAGGCGAGTTGCTTGAGCAATTGGAAATTCTTCTTGAAGAAAAATCAAAAAATAACGCAAATCCGCTTGAAAAAATCTCTAATATCAATATTCACAATCATTTTTTTAAGGTTATAAAAACTATAAATTCACTTTTTGGCCATATTTCAGTTTATGATGCCAAAACCGCGAATGATTTTTATTTTGGCCAAGTGCAAGATATTGATGAAGAATTTATGTTGCTTCGTTTAATTGGTGATAAATATTCTTACGACGATAGAAAAATAATTATCCGCCTTGCAGATATTGGGCGTATTGATTTTGGCGGTGTTTATGATGAAAATATGCTTAAACTTCACAAAATTAAGAAAACAAAAGCGAGATAAATAATTAAATGAGTAAAACAAAATACATATTCATAACTGGTGGGGTGGTTTCATCACTTGGGAAGGGCATTGCCTCTGCAAGCCTTGGGGCTTTGTTGCAGGCAAGGGGTTATAATGTTCGCCTTAGAAAACTTGATCCGTATCTTAATATTGACCCCGGCACAATGAATCCAATTCAGCACGGAGAGGTTTTTGTAACCGATGATGGTGCAGAAACAGATTTGGATTTAGGGCATTATGAGAGATTCACCAATGTTAGCGCAAGAAAAAGTGATAGCGTTACTTCTGGCAGAATTTACTCCAACCTACTCGCAAAAGAAAGGCGAGGGGATTATTTGGGTGCAACTGTTCAAGTTATTCCTCACGTTACAAATTTAATTAAAGAATTTATCACTGCTGATGTTATTGGCGTTGATTTTCTAATCTGTGAAATTGGAGGAACGGTTGGCGATATTGAGGCTTTGCCTTTCTTTGAAGCCATCAGGCAGCTTGGCAATGAGCTTGGTGAGGAGAACACTCTTTACCTTCATCTAACGCTTGTTCCTTATATTTCAGCCGCGAAAGAACTTAAAACCAAGCCAACACAACATTCAGTAAAAGAGCTTAGAAGCATTGGTATTCAGCCAGATATTTTACTTTGTAGAACCGAATACCCAATCTCACAATCTGATAAACAAAAAATCGCTTTGTTCTGTAACCTAAAGCCAGAGAGGGTTATAGAAGCCCGTGATATTGATAGCATATACAAAGTGCCAACGGAATATCACAAAGAAGGGCTTGATGTGCAGATTCTAAAAAAATTTGGTTTGGATTTTGAATCAAAGCCTAACCTTGCTATATGGGAAGAAATCTCAGAAAAAATCAGTAATCCTAAAGATGGCGAAGTATGTGTTGCGATAGTTGGTAAATATACTGCCCTTGCGGATTCCTATAAATCTATTATGGAAGCCCTTTGCCACGCTGGCATTGCCAATGATGTGAAGGTGAAAGTGAAGTGGGTTAATTCACGGCTTTTTAATGATGATAATATCGCAAAAGAATTTGAGGGTGTTGATGCAATTTTAGTGCCGGGGGCGTTTGGTAATGAAGGCTCTGAGGGTAAGATTTCCTCAATAAAATATGCTAGGGAAAATAAAATTCCATATTTTGGAATTTGTTTTGGAATGCAAATGGCAGTTATAGAAACCGCAAGAAATGTCGCAAATATTAAAGATGCAACTTCCTCTGAATTCACTCCAGCTAAAGACCCACTTGTAGGGCTAATGAAAGAATGGCAAAAAGGTGATGAGAAGGAAACCCGTTCAATCGGTGGTAATCTAGGCGGAACAATGCGTTTAGGTGCTTATGATTGTGTTATAAAAGAGGGCAGTTTAGCCCATAAAATTTATCAAAGCACTGAAATTTCAGAAAGGCATCGCCATAGATATGAAGTGAATATTAATTATAAAGAGAAGCTAGAGGCTTGTGGAATGGTGTTTTCAGGCCTTTCACCAGATGGCAAGCTACCAGAAATTATTGAGTTAAAAAACCACCCATTTTTTATAGCAGTGCAATTTCACCCTGAGTTAAAATCAAGACCTTTCGCTCCACACCCAATTTTCAAAGAATTCATCAAAGCAGCTAAGAAGTAGTAATTTCATATTAGATAAAACTAAAACTTAAACCCAGTTGCAACTATATACATTTCTGCGGATTCTTGGCGGCTGGCTTTAGGTTTATAATGTTTTACTTTTGCAAAATTTTTCTTAGCAATATCAAGCAGGTTTTTTTCAGCGCCGCCTTGTAAAACTTTTGCAACAAATGAGCCATTTTTCTTAAGGTTATTTACCGCAAAATCTATAGCAAGTTCTAGTAAATACATAATTTGTAGATGGTCTGTGCGTGAATGCCCCGTTGAGTTTGGTGCCATATCACTCAACACAACATCAACTTTGCCATTGGTTTTTTCAAGTAAATCCGCCAGAATTTCATTTTCAGTAAAATCACCTTTGATAAGAATGCAATTTGGAATGGAATCAACTTCCTTCAAATCAACGCCAACAATTTTAGCTTTATCACCGAGCTTTCTGGAAGCATATTGACACCAACTACCCGGTGCACAGCCCAAATCAACCACTGATTTTGCACCATTAAGAATGTTGAAATTCTCATCAATTTCTATCAGTTTATAAGCAGCTCTGCTTCTATAACCATCTTTTTTGGCTTGCTGAACGAACGGGTCATTAATTTGCCTCTCTAGCCAATCTTGTGAAGATTTTTTGAGCTTTTTCTTATCACGCAAGCGAACATTCTCAGCGGCCCTACCACCTTTTATAAGAGATGTTTTTTTAGATTTTTTATCGGACATAATTGGTAATTAGTCTTTGGTCGTTAGTAGTTAGATTGCAAAGTGATTAATATAAATAGCAAAAATCCCAACAACTAAACCCTAGCAATTACGCTACCCCAAGCAAGACCGCCGCCGATAGCTTGCATTGCAATTAAATTGCCTTTTTTGATTTTACCATTGTTAAAAGCAAAATCTAAAGCAAGTGGAATTGAAGCAGCAGATGTATTTGCGTGATCCGCAACGCAAGAAATTAGTTTCTCTTGAGGGATATTTAATTTTTTAATAACGCCATCTAAAATACGCTGATTTGCTTGATGTGGAATCACCCAATCAATTTCTTCTGCCTTAATATTTGCTTTATTTAAAGCCTCAAGAGTAACCTCAGAAAGTTTTGTTACAGCGTGTTTGAAAACTTCCCTACCTTCCATTTTTACAACTCCTGATTTCTGATTTTGGCTAACGCCACCATCAGCAAATAAAATATCTTTGGAAGTGCCATCAGTATATATTGAACAAGAGAGAATTCCTTTGTTGGTTTCTTCAGATTTTTCTAGAATTACCGCACCAGCACCATCACCAAATAAAATGCAAGTATTTCTATCTTGCCAATCAACTATACGAGACATAGTTTCCGCACCGATAACTAAAGCACGCTTAAAACCTAGGTTTTTAATGAGGGAATCCGCAGTTGCGAGTGCGTAAATAAAACCAGCACAAACCGCTTGCACATCAAAAGCGGTGGCGGTTTTTATACCGAGTTTATTTTGAATAGTAACCGCAGTTGCAGGAAATGTATTATCAGGTGTTGTGGTTGCAACAATTATTAAATCAATATCTGAAGGGTTAAGCCCTGCCTTGTTAAGTGCGTTATTGGCTGCATTTACTGCTAAGTCAGAAGTTAGTTCGGATTCATCAGCGATATGCCTTTTAACAATTCCTGTGCGTTCAATTATCCAATCATTATTAGTTTCAACAATTTTTTCTAAGTCAAAATTTGTAAGGATTTTGCTTGGTAAATAACTGCCTACCGATTTTATAATTGAAGAAACCATTTTGTAAAAAATTTATGAAAAATAAGATTTATTATAACAAAGCTGAACCTTCAGGAGCAGAATTTTTACGATTAATTTGCGTGCCGATTTTTGGTTTTTTACCTGCCTTCAAATCATCAATCAGATTAGAAAAAATTTCTTTGTTCAAATCTTCGTAATAATCATCATTAATTTGCACAACAGGGGCATTAACGCAAGCACCTAAACACTCAACTTCTGTGAAGGTAAATAGACCATCAGGTGTGGTTTCACCTTTACCAATTCCAAGTTTTTCTTTCACTAAATCTTTAATATTATCTGAGCCACGAAGCCAGCAAGGCGTTGTTCTGCAAGATTGAATAAAAAACTTTCCAACTGGCTTGAGATTAAACATTGAATAGAAAGTTGCCACTTCATAAACTTTTATGTAAGGCATATTTAGTAGCTCAGCAACAGCATTCATTGCATCAACTGAAAGCCAATTTCCATTCTGCCTTTGGGCAATATCAAGTACTGGCAAAACCGCAGAAGCTTGCTTACCTTGAGGGTATTTTTTAATAAGATTTTCTATTTTGCTTAAATTTTCAGGCGTGAACCTAAAAACCGAAGAATCTTTTTTTACAAAATTTGATGACATTTTACTATTATTTTCAAAATAAATCCCTTTTAACAATAAAAGATTACAAGGGCAAGAATTGATTTTATTGTAAAAGATTGCAAAGATTTTATAGAAATTTTGCCTTTTGCCATTTGCATGTCACCCCGCACTTGTTGTGGGATTAATCATAAAACACGCTCAAAACTGAGGCTTAGAAAAGTTTTTAGCCATTAACCCCGCAACAAGTGCGGGGTGACAATTGGCGGAGAAGAGCATCACATCTATTTTTAGAGAGCATTCCTAAAACACCTCTAAAAATTTTACTATATTTACAAATTTTATAGATACTTATATAGATACTTATATATAGATAAAAATTTTACTTTTGAAGATGGCTACAAAAACACTTTCCTCAATTCGTTCTTCTTTCCTTGATTACTTCAAATCTAAGGGGCATTTGGTTTTGCCATCATCTCCACTTATTCCGCATAATGACCCCTCTTTAATGTTCACAAACGCTGGAATGGTGCAGTTTAAGAATGTTTTTGCAGGGCGTGAAGAAATAAAAGATAAGCAAGGTAAGGCTCACTTAAGAGCAACTACATCACAAAAATGCGTGAGGGCAGGGGGCAAGCATAATGATCTTGAGAATGTTGGTTATACCGCACGCCATCACACTTTTTTTGAGATGCTTGGAAATTTCAGCTTCGGTGATTATTTCAAAGATGATGCGATTTCTTTCGCTTGGGAATTTCTAACCAAAACAATTTCTCTACCTAAAGAAAAACTTTGCGTAACAATTTATCATAATGATGACGAGGCATTTAATATCTGGAAAAAGATTGGCGTTGCTGAAGATAAAATAATCCGAATTTCCTCTGATGATAATTTCTGGGCGATGGGTGATACTGGCCCTTGTGGCCCTTGTAGTGAGATATTTTTTGATCACGGAGATAAAGTTGCAGGTGACCCACCGGGTTCTGCTAATGCTGATGGTGATAGATTTGTTGAGATATGGAATCTAGTTTTTATGCAATATGAAAAACTAGAAAATGGTGATATGATAAACCTTCCAAAGCCTTGTATTGACACTGGTATGGGCTTGGAAAGGCTAACAACCGTTTTACAAAATGTTCACGATAATTATGAAACTGATATTTTCATTCGTTTAATTGAAGCGAGCAAAAATTTATCAGGGCAGGCTTCAAAAGAATTCCAAAATTCTCATAGGGTAATTGCTGATCATTTGCGATCAACTTGCTTCTTGATTGCTGATGGGGTGTTGCCTTCAAATGAAGGTAGGGGCTATGTTTTAAGAAGAATAATGCGTCGTGCGATGCGTCATTGTCATCGCCTGAATCCATCAAAACCCTTGTTTTACAGGCTAGTGCCAGCCTTGTTGGCTGAGATGAGTGAAGCCTACCCAGAGCTTGAAAGAGCAAGAAGTGTTATCACTCAAACGATTGAAAATGAGGAAGAAAGATTCAGAGAAACCTTAGCCACTGGCTTAAAAATTTTAGAAGGTGAATCAAAGCATATAAAAAACAAAACTCTTTCTGGTGAAATTGCTTTCAAGCTATATGACACATATGGCTTTCCGCTGGATTTAACGCAAGATATTCTGCGTGAAAAAGGTGCTAAAGTTGATGAAGTTGGTTTTAATCAAGCCCTAGAAAAGCAAAAAGAAAAAGCTCGTGCAAGTTGGGCTGGCAGTGGTGAAGCCTCAACAGAAAATCTCTGGCTTGAGCTTTCAAAAAAACTAGGTGCAACTGAGTTTCTTGGCTATTCCGCAACAAAATCTTCTGGTGATGTAATTGCGATAATTTGTAATGGCGAAGAAAGAAAAACTATTTCGCAAAGCGAAGGAGCAATTATCACAAATCAAACGCCATTCTATGCGGAATCTGGCGGGCAGGCTGGTGATAAAGGTATTATAAAAACTGATAAAGGCGTTTTTGAAGTTTCTGATACTAAAAAATTAGCAGGCTCACTTTTTGTTCATTTTGGAAAAATGATCTCTGGTGAAATAAAACTTCACGATATTGCAAAGCTTGAAATTGATGAAAATCGCCGAAGTAAAATTAGAAAAAATCACTCTGCAACTCATATTTTACACGCAGTTTTAAGAAATATTTTAGGTGATTTTGTTACGCAAAAAGGCTCATTAGTTGAAGCAGATTATCTAAGGTTTGATTTCTCTTATAATAAGCCACTTAGCGATGAAGAAATCAAAAAAATTGAACTAGAAGTTAATAGAATTATTGCTGAAAATAGCTCAGTTTCAACCAAAATTATGAAGTTGGAACAAGCAATTGATTCAGGTGCGATGGCTCTATTTGGTGAAAAATATTCTGATGATGTGCGTGTGCTTTCAATGGGTTCTGGCTACTCTGTTGAGTTATGTGGTGGCACTCATATTGAAAGAACGGGCGATATTGGCTTATTCCGCATTACTCGTGAGAGTGGTGTTGCCTCTGGCGTGAGGAGAATTGAAGCAGTTACTGAGGTAAAAGCATTAGAGTTTGTTTATAAAAAAGAGGAAATTCTCAACCAAATTTCTGAAAAATTAAAAACAAGCGAAGCAGAAATTTCAGATAAAATTGAAAAATTAATTAGCGAAAGAAAAGAATTTGAAAAACAAGTTTCTGATTTGAAAAAGAAGATTGCACTTGGTAACTCTAGAGAAAACCAATCTTCTCAAAATGAGGTTGAAATTATAAATGGCGTAAATTTCATCGCTAAAAAACTTGAAGGAATTGATGCAAAAGATTTAAGAGGAATTGTTGATGAAATAAAAACTAAACACACTTCGTGTGTAGTATTTTTAGTCTCTGAAAATGAGGGGAAAGTTTCAGTTTTAGCTGGCGTTACTAATGATTTAGTGAGTAAAATTTCAGCGGTTGATATTGTTAAAAAATCAGTTGAAATAATGGGCGGTAAAGGTGGTGGCGGCAGGCCAGATTTCGCACAAGGAGGCACTCCAAATCTGGATAATTACTTAGAGGCCTTAGGGGCGGTTAAGGGTTTAATTGCTTAGCAATTTTGAAAAAATAGAATTATTTTTAATCTCTAATGGAACAGGCTGTTTGCCTGTCAACCAATTATAAATATCTACATCATTTTCTTTAAGGATTGCCTCAAATTCTTCAATTTCAGCATCTGATAAATTATGCAGATTTTCTCGTGCAAAAACCCCTAGAATTTTATCAGTTTCTTTGCAACCCCTATACCAGCTTTGATATAATAATTTTTTGATTTTAGTTTCTCTATCCATTTGATATATTTGCTAATTTTTGTGAAGCGGTTTCAATTCTATTTTCAAGTTCTGCCATAAAATCTTCTTTAGATAAGCCTTTTGGCATAGGCTCAAGATACTCAAAATAAATCGTGCCTTTTTTATTCAAAAATTTTCCTTTTGGCCAGAAATATCCTGAATTCACCGCGGCTGGAATTACATCAACCCCTTCTTTATAAATTGAGTAAATTGCTGGTTTATATTTCACTTTTTTATCCACTGGAACTCTCGTCCCTTCTGGGAAAAGTGTAATACCTCGCCCTTCAGAAACCCTTGCTATTGCTTGCGATGTAACGATTTTAAGTGCTTTCGCACCAGCTTTTCTATCAACAGAAATATTATTCAAAAAAACATTATACCAGCCAAAAAATGGAATATAGCCGATTTCCTTTTTATACACATAAGATGTGTTTGGAACATAGAGAAAAGGAACAATAGTTTCCCACGCGGATTGATGCTTGCAGGCAACGATGAAGCCTTTATTGGTTGATGGTTGATGGTTGATGGTTGATAGATTTTTTAACCGACCACCCTCAAAGGAATATTTATTGCCAGTTAGTTTTTCAAGATTTTCAATGCCGATAAGCTTGCTTTCAACCCCTGCAATATGTTTAAGACCCCAAACCACACCCGCTGCCCAAGCCTGAGAGGCCTTCATGCAAAGTTTGAAGTTGATATAACTTGGTGAAAACAAAACCAAAACTACAGCAGTCCATATGTAAAAAAATAGCAGGAACATTTTATCTAGTTCTATTTTTAAGCAATCTATCTCTAAGTTCTTTTACAGCATTTTCGGGAGATAATGGGCTTGCATATTTTGCGGCTTTTGCACCTTCAGCATAATGCGCCTTATTAACTCCTTCACCTTCTGTGAAAGTTTTTCCTTTATTTTCTGGATCTGGATATAGATTTTCATTACCAGCAAAAGAGATATTAAAGTTATTTTCTCCAAAAATATTTTCAAGAGAGTTAACTACTTTTTCAGGTAATACTGAACCTGGTAAGCCTGAGATGCTTACACCAACAACGCCTCTATTTTTTAACTCTTTACAAAATTGTATAAATAATTCTTGATCAGGAAAATAGCCAATAGACAAAACTAAATTTTTATTATTAGAATTTTCCATATTAAAACCATTTTGATAGGTTTGAATGTTATTTCTAATCAAAGCATTTACGGCACAGCCTTTTGTAGTTTTTTCATCATATATCGCCCCTTCTTTTAAAAGTTGTTCCAAAAAATTATTTTTATCTAAATCCTGTTTTTGATACTTAGGTTCAATTGTGTCACCGTTATTTTTGTATATATAATAATTATTCAAAATAACATCTATGCCCGCCTTTTTAAGGCCTTTTATCTTTGATTTTATTTCATCAAATTTTCCGTCTCCTCTTTGTATAATCCATTTAGGATTTATCTCTATCACTGCAGCATTTACAGGTGGCTTTATAATTGCTACCGCATCAAGATAAGCGATCACTTCATCTTGACCATTTGCTTGCAATAAAGGTGGTGCTATTCTATTTAGAACAGGGCTTGAATCGTCAATACCTCCGCCAACATACTCTAAGAAAGCATTGGGTGGTATATAATTTTTATTCTTTTCAAAGCCATTTTTTCCATAAATCCCAACGGGGCATAGGCTTCTAAAAGAATTATGTAGTCTTGCAGAAACTTTTACAAAGCTATTTGTTGCATCGTGAACAATAACTTCTCTTGCATCCCTATCTGCAGAAGAGAGTATATAACCACCGCCACCCGGAACATTATTATCTTTTGTTAAATTCCCTGCAATTTCAAACAATTTAGCGTTATGCTCAGCATGATTTTCTAAATTACCCATTGAGGATAAGAAAAAAATTTTTTTATTACCAGATAATGAACTGCTAGCTTTCAAATGTTTTGTTAAAGCCGTTGCATAATATTGAATTGTATCAGTGCCACCAACTATTACAACAGAATCATTTTTAGATAATTGTTCTTTTGCAGATTCAAGAAGTCTATAATAATGCTCATTAAAATCAAATTTTATACTATCTATTATGTAAGGGCTAACAACATCTTGACCAGAGCCTTGAAGCGAAGCCATATTTCTTATAAAATGCAAAAGTGCTTCGTCTGAGGGGGGTAATTTATTTATAATTGTTCCAAGAATATTTTTATGAATGGTTCTCTTTGTATTTTCAAGATTTACTCTCTTTTGTTCTGATTCAGGTTGAAATAAAATATGTTTTGTTTCAAGAATCTGAGTTTTTAGAGATTCATATTCACTATCCAATTCACTTTTATATTTCAAAATTGTCAAAAGCTGTTGAATATGCCAATCATCATAAATTGGAACATTTAGCCCCTCACCATTTTCTGCACATAAAACCGTTCCACCTGTAACAACAACGCCATAACCCATATTTTCTACCCCCTAACTTGCCCATCACCTCGGACTATATATTTGAAAGTGCAGAGTTGTTCAACCCCAACAGGCCCCCTTGCATGAAGTTTGCCAGTAGCAATGCCGATTTCAGCACCCATACCAAATTCCCCACCATCTGCGAATTGCGTTGAAGTATTATGCATCACGATTGCGGAATCTATAACTTTCAAAAAAACCTCCGCCACTGATTTATCCTCGGCAATTATCGCATCAGTATGGCCAGATGAATGTTGCTTAATAAATTTTATCGCATCTTCCAAACCACCAACAGATTTTACTGCAATAATTGAATCAAGATATTCAGTATCCCAATCAGAATTATTGGCAGGAATTATACGATAATCAAGCTTGGAGATTAACTCATCGCCCCTAATTTCACAACACGAATTTGTAAGAATTTCTATGATTTTAGGTAAAATTTTATCTATTATTTCAATATCAATAACCAAGGTTTCAGTTGCACCACAAACGCCAGTGCGACGCATTTTGGCGTTATGAAGCACTTTAACCGCCATTTCCAAATCAGCTGATTTATGGATATAGGTGTGATTATTACCATCTAAATGCTGAAAAAGTGGGATTTTACTTTCATCTATAACCCTCTGAATTAAACCTTTTCCTCCCCTTGGCACTATAACATCAATATATTGTGAGGCTCTTAGCATCGCACCCACGGCTTCACGCTCTTTGAATGGGATAAGCTGAATTGCATCTTGGGTAATATTAGCAGATTTCAAACCCTGTTTTAATGCTTCCAAAATAGCAATTGAGGAATTTATACTATCAGAACCGCCCCTCAAAACGCAGGTATTGCCTGATTTCAAGCAGAGGCCACCCGCATCAGCGGTTACATTCGGGCGGGATTCATATATAATCCCCACCACACCAATAGGGGTTGCTACCCTTGAAATTTCAAGCCCGTTAGGGCGTTTCCAACTTGCGAGTATTTTACCGACAGGATCAGGTAATTCTGCAATTTCATTCAAGCCTTTTGCGATTGCAGAGATTCTATTTTCGTCAAGTTTAAGCCTATCTATAAAGGCTTTTGTGGCATCAGGGCTTAGCGAATCTAGATCTTTCTGATTTTCTGCAATAATATTTTTCTTATAATCCATTATGGAAGCTGCGGCATTTCTAAGGGCTTTATTTTTCGTTTCAGAATTTTTGAGTGCAACTTCAGATGAAGCAATTTTCGCCCTCTCACAAATTTCAAATGTTTTTTCGGTAATGTTCATTTTACAAAATTGTTATCTTGAGTGAAGTAAATGGTTTTAGCTTCTCAAAGTCTTTATCAAAAGTTATTAATTCTTCACAAAAACTTTCTGCGATTGCAAAATGAAATAAATCATTAGTGCTTTTTAATTTTACTTTATTATATAAGTCTAATGCTCTTCTAAATTCTTTTGAGAAATTATAGCCCTTCAAGTGATTGAGTAATACATCAATATAAAAATCTCTTGCCTCTTTTGGAATATCTAATTTGTTAAAAACGAATAAAGACTCTTGAATTAGCAAATAAGAAGAAAAAAATTTTCCCTGCTCTATAACTTCCAAAAATAATTTTAGAGATTTTTGTTTATAGATGTTATTAATCGCAGAATTTACTATAACATTTGTATCAAGATAAATCATAACCAATTAAATATTTGATTCATCTGCGATTTTGTCAATATCTATTGATGATGGGGGGTTGAAAGACTCCAAATATTTTTGTGCGAGCAAAATTTTTTTTATAGAATTTTCAGCGGCAGATTTTTTATCAACATCATCTATTAATAATTTTGCAGAAAACACCTCAGGATAGAGTTTTTTTATATACTCTAAATCGTTAAAAGCGTTATTAAGATTTAATTCAAAAATATGCATAATGGATCATACAACAAAAAAACTAAAAAATCACCAATAATATTCAACCGTATATTCAATTGTATTTTGCCCTTTAGCTGGGATTGGCACATTAAACCAAACTTCCTGCGAGGTTTTTTTCTCATAAGCGATATTTGAATCAGTAATTTTCCAATTATTACTATTATTTATCATTTCTTTAACTACCAGTTTAACCTCATTTTCTTTAGCGTTGGAGATGGTTATACGAGTAACGTATCTGCCAATTTTGCGATTATTATCGCTTGAGCTATCAATTTGCTCTCTCTCAACTGAAATATCTGCAACATTACCAATATTGAGCGAAACCTCCTGCCCTGCCGATTTATGTTCCTGATTATCTTGCCCTGCTAACTCAAATTTACCATCATTATCTTTAATATAGCAGCTATATCTGCCACCCGGAAGGGGTAGACCTAAAGAATTTTCTTCAGTGTTTTTGAATTTAACCTCAACAGATGCGGTTTTCTTCCCTTCCCAACCTTTATAAAAATATATTTTCTCAGGCTGAATATTTAATTTATCAGCAAATAATTTGATTTTTTTGAATGAAAAAGGGGCTATATCAACTTTTCTATCAATGGTATAGGCTTGATAATCAGAAAAATTATGTTGCTGAAAATTAGGTGCTTGTATTGCATCACTTGCCATTGCAATTTCCATTCCACTACTGCCAGAACCTCGCATCATCGCTACTTTTGGCGTAGAAATTTGATTAACTTCACCAGCGATTAATTTTATATTTGCTTCAGAAATTTCAATATTTGTTGCATTGTTAATCTCCGCCCAGCCTTCCAAACGAGCATTATTTTGAGCTTCATCATAATATAAATCGTAAGAAGCCTGCCAATTTATGCCTGAAGTTTTATAGCTATAATTAATTATTTCTTCGCCCTCATCTTTGCTTGCAACTACCCATTTTATTGCGTTTCCAGCTTTTATAGAGCCATTTGCCGGGAATAAAACTGAAGAAAAATCATTCAAGTAACGAATGCGATTTTCATCTTGAATAAATAATTGCGGTGAGCCTTGGAGTAACTTACCACGATGATAAATTGTTCTATCGCCAGCGGTTTGCTCAACCTCAATATCCTTGCCAATATTTGCTGAAAATAAATCATCAGAAGTGAGGGAAGATTTTGAAAATTCCTGCTCTAAAACAAGTTTTTTACCAGAGAGATTTTTGAGTTTTACGCTCGCAATCTCAACATTTGCAGGCAGATTTTCAATGATAATTTCATTCACGCCTTCACTAAAAGAAAAATTTTTCTCAAAATTAAAAACCGCAAAACCCTCACTATTGCCCTGATTATACCAGTAAGGCTGATTCCAATTATTTGGATTATTACCATAAATTGTTACCGCTGAAACCTTATCTTGTTCCGCAAAAGCTTTATGAGCTGAGAGGAAAAACAGCCCTGAAATTATAATTTTTGAGAGATTTTTCATATTTTTTTATTTGAAATTTTGGAATTATACTATGCTATAATTAGCAATTATGAAATAGAATTTTTGCTATTCCTCACCCCAAAAATTGCTGAGCCGATTCGGAGTAAAGTTGCACCTTCTTCAATCGCAATTTTATAATCGCCACTCATACCCATTGAGATTTCTTGCATATCAATATTATGAAAATTTTGGCTTTTTGCCTTTTCAAAAATTTCTTTTGTAAGTTTGAAATTATCCCTTATTTGTTCTGGATTTTCAGAGTTTTCGGCAATTGTCATCACGCCTTTGATTTTAATATTTTGAAATTCATTTGAAATAATTTTCAATAATTCAATCGCTTCTTCTGGCTTGCAACCGCTTTTACTTTCTTCATTTGAGCTATTAATTTGTAATAAACAATCAAGATTTTTATTTTCAAAAACAAGCCTTTTATTAAGCTCTTTAGCTAGAGAAATTCTATCTAGAGAGTGAAAAAGATAGCAGAAGTTTGTTAGATATTTAACTTTGTTAGATTGCAAATTCCCAATAAAATGAAGATTAAATTTTGCATTTATTTTTTGAAGTTCAGCAAATTTTTCAGTTGCTTCTTGAATATAATTCTCACCAAAATCAAATTGCCCAGCTTTTATTGCATCTAAAATATCGCTTACTGGCTTTGTTTTAGAAACCGCTATAAGATTCACCTCCGCAGGGTTTCTAGAAATTTTATAACAAATTTCTGCTATCTGATTTTTTAATATTTTAAGATTTTCAGAAATCATTATTTGATTAAAATTTATTACTATTTATTGATAAGTGTTAGAGTTAGTAAGTATTTTTAACAGAAATATGCAAGATAAAAAAATTGAAATTTCAAAAATTTGGCAAGCAATAATTTGGCTGAATATTTCCTGTTTGGCTTCAGGAATTATGGTGAATATGGTGCGTCATGTTTCAGAAAATCTAACCTCACCAGAGATAATTTTTTTCAGAAATATCTTCGCTTTTCTGATGTTTATTCCAATTATTTTCTATAAAGGCTTTGCCTATTTCAAAACAAATAGAGTTAAACTTCATATTTTCCGTTCTACAACTGGCGTTATCTCAATGTTGGCATTCTTCCATGCAATTTCTAAGATGAATTTATCTGTAGTAACTGCACTTTCATTCACAGCACCAATATTTACGGCAATTCTTGCCTATTTTATTTTTGGTGAAAGAATGGGACCACATAGAAAAATCGGCTTAATACTTGGCTTTATGGGTATGTTAATTGTTATCAGGCCGGGTTTTGAAGGCTATAGCCCTATTAGTTTGCTAGTGCTTTTTTCAGCGGTTTTCTGGGCAATTTCTGGGATTGTAATTAAAACCTTACTTGCTACTGAAAAGCCGATTGTGATTACATTTTATATGACATTCTTTATGACATTCTTCAGTGCACCACTTGCTTTTATGAGTTGGGTTGAGCCTTCAAATGAAGATTTGCTCTGGGTTTTAGGAATTGCCGTAACATCAAATATTTTGCAATATACTCTTGCGAAAGGTTTATCAATGGTGGATATTACTTTTTCAATTCCAATAGATTTCACAAGGCTAGTATACACGGCGATAATTGCTTATTTCGCATTTGGTGAAATGCTTGATATTCCTGCGGCAGTTGGCTCAGTCATTATAATTTTTGGGGCGGTTTATTCTGGTTATAAAGAGAGAAAATCTCACAAATTAAATGAAATTGTTCAACAAAGAGAACAAATTTTGTAGCCTTGAAATTCTTTAGTTTTACGCTATATTCTTCTAAAAAAAACAAGCTCTATGTTCATTCAAACTGAAAAAACGCCGAACCCAAACACGATGAAATTTTACCCCGGTGAAGTGGTTTTAGATTCAGGCACTGCAACTTTTAGAAACAAGCAAGAAGCCTCAGAAGCATCACCGCTTGCACAAATATTGTTTGAAATACCTGATGTTGAACAGGTGTTTTTCGGCTCTGATTTTATCACAATTAGTAAAAATGATTTGGCAGATTGGGGAATGTTAAAAGCACAAGTTTTAACAACAATTATGGAGCATTATATAAGCGGAAAGCCCATATTATCTGGACAATCTGAGCGAAAAGCCGCTAATATGAATGTTGCGAATACTATCAACGAGGAAGATTCTGAAATAGTAAAACAAATTAAAGAATTAATTGATATGAAAGTTCGCCCCGCAGTTGCTGAAGATGGCGGTGATATTGTGTATCAAGGCTTTAATGAAGGTGTGGTTTATCTTGAATTGCACGGCTCTTGCTCTGGTTGCCCAAGTTCAACTATCACGCTAAAAAACGGCATTGAGAATATGCTTAAACATTATATTCCTGAAGTGGTTTCAGTTGAAGCTGTAAACGGCGGAAACCCTGATAATTTTGATTTATAAATCGTGATTTCATTTCATCATAAATTCAAAACATATGCGAAGATAAATTTATTTCTGCATATTTTGGGTAAGCGTGAAGATAATTATCATTTGCTTGAGAGCATTTTTTATTTCACAAATTGCTATGATGAAATTTCGTTTGAGCCTTCAAACGCTAATGAATTAGAGGTTAATGGAAGGTTTGCATTTAAGTTAGAAAATTTGAAAAATTCTAATTTGATTTTGAAAATTTATGAGTTGCTACAAAAAAACTTTCCACAAAAATTACCGAATCTAAAATTTACTCTCACAAAAAACCTGCCAGTTTCTGCTGGAATTGGTGGGGGAAGTGCCAATGCGGCTGGTGTTTTAAGAGAGGTAAATAAATTTTTTGAGCTAAATTTAGATAATAATTCTTTACAAAAAATAGGGTTAGAAATTGGTGCTGATGTTCCAGCTTGCGTTTTTTCTAAGCCCTGTTTTGTTGAGGGGATTGGTGAAAAGATCTCTGAAATCAAAAATTTTACTGAGTTAAATATTCTGCTGATTAACCCATTAATTGAAGTTGCAACGAAGGATATTTTTGCAATGGGTTTTGATAAATTTTCAAAGCCAATTTCTATAGAAAAAACTGATTTTTCAAACTCTAATAATCTTATAAAATTCTTACAAAATACTAAGAATGATTTAGAAAATAACGCTGTTAAAATTTGCCCTGAGATAAACCAAATTATAGGGTTTTTGCAAGGTTTAGAAGGGGTTTTAATCGCTAGAATGTCTGGCAGTGGTGCAACTTGTTTTGTGATATTTGATAACCAAGAAAATTTATTTTCCGCTTATAAAGAGGTAGAAAAAAATTTCCCAAGTTACTGGGCGGCTTTTTCATCACCGGGTAGAACATAATTAGTGCCTTCCCAAGGGGAGAGATAATCAAAATTGCGGAATTCCTGATGCAGATGCACAGGCTCATAAACCACTTTATTTTTCTTCTCATCATATCTAACTTCAAGGAAACCAGTGAGGGGGAAATCTTTGCGTTGCGGGTGGCCTTCAAAGCCATAATCAGTAAGGATTCTGCGTAAATCAGGGTGGTTGCTAAAGCGAATGCCATACATATCCCAAACTTCACGCTCAAACCAATTTGCATTTGAGAAAACTGAGGTTACTGAAGGCAAAATTTCATCTTCAGCAAGTTTAATTTTTATAGTTAACCTTTTATTATGTTTAAGGCTTAAAAATTGATAAATAACTTCAAATCTATTTGCTTTATTTGGGTAATCAACTGAAGTAATATCAACTAACTGCTTGAATAAAGTTTCAGGATTATCTCTTAATTCAGTTAGTAATTTTAATAGATTCGCAGTTTCTGTTTCCAAAATTATAACATTATTTTTCTCCTCAATTTTTGAGAACAAATTTTGTAAATTATTTTCTATAAATTCTTTCATATTTTAATGGGTAACTATTTCATTTGTTATATCCAAGTTTTCTTGGGTTTCGGCAAGTTTTAATTTCTTTTCACTTTCTTTAATATCCTCTTCAATTTCTGCGTAAGTAAGCGGAATTAAATCAGAGGTTAATGCGTGCGATAACAATTCATCAACCGTATTAACTGGAATAATTTCAAGCTTATCCTTAATTTCAGAAGGTATATCTTCTAAATCTTTAACATTTTTTTCAGGGATTAAAACCTTTTTTATACCACCCCTGCCAGCCGCTAGAAGTTTTTCTTTAAGGCCGCCAATCGGCATAACCCTGCCGCGAAGGGAGATTTCACCCGTCATCGCAACATCTTTATTAACTGGAATTCCAGTTAGCACTGAAACAATAGTTGTGCACATTGCACCACCTGCGGAAGGGCCATCTTTAGGGGTTGCACCTTCTGGGCAGTGAATGTGGATATCATTTTTCCAGAATTTATCTTTCTTTATGCCAAAATCATAAGCACGCGAGCGAATATAGCTCCAAGCGGTTTTGGCAGATTCCTGCATCACTTCGCCAAGTTGGCCAGTAATTGTGATGCCGCCCTTGCCACCCGGAATTAAAACGGCTTCAATCGCAAGCAAATCGCCACCAACCTCATTATAAGCAAGGCCGTTAGTGATGCCGACGAAATTATCATTCTCAACTTTGTTATGATCATATCTTCTAACGCCAAGGAATTTCTTAAGGTTTGAAGATGTTATATTAAGTTTTTTCGCCTGTTTTTTTACAATTTTTGTGGTGATTTTTCTAAATAATTTTGAAATTTCACGCTCCAAATTTCTAACGCCTGACTCACGAGTGTAATATCTGATTAAGTCATACAAAGCGGAATCTGAGATATGCCATTCAGAATTTCTTAGCCCGTGCTTTTTAGAAAGTTTTGGTATTAGGTGATCTTTTGCGATGTGAATTTTCTCATTTTCAGTGTAGCCAGAAAGCCTAATAACCTCCATTCTATCAATGAGAGGGCGGGGCATATTCATACTATTTGAAGTAGTGATGAACATTACATCTGAGAGATCAAAATCAACTTCAATATAGTGATCATTAAAATTTTTATTTTGTTCTGGGTCAAGCACTTCAAGAAGTGCAGAGGCTGGATCACCCCTAAAATCCCTGCCTAATTTATCAATCTCATCAAGTAAAATTACTGGGTTTCTAGTTTTAACTTTTTTTAGAGATTGAATAATTTTTCCAGGCATTGAGCCAATATAAGTTCTTCTATGGCCTCTAATTTCTGATTCATCGTGAACGCCACCAAGTGAGATTTTTACAAACTCCCTACCAGTTGCTGTTGCGATTGAGCGAGCAAGTGAAGTTTTACCAACACCCGGAGGGCCAAACAAGCAGATTATCTGACCTTTCAGTTCATTTGAACGCTGTTGCACTGCAAGATATTCAACAATTCTTTCCTTGACTTTTTCTAAGCCGTAATGATCTTTATCCAAGATTTTTTGGGCTTTTTTGATATTGTTATTAACCTCTGATTTGACTTCCCAAGGTAGAGATAACAGCCAATCAATATAATTTCTAATAACGCCAGCTTCTGCAGCCATTGGGCTCATTAATTTGAGTTTTTTGAACTCGGATTTTGCTTTATCAGTGGCCTCTTTACTCATTTTTGAGTTTTTGATACGCTCATCAAGATCTTGCAATTCGTTTTTTTCGTCCTCGTCGCCAAGCTCTTTGCGAATTGCCTTCATCTGCTCATTTAAGTAATATTCTTTATGGCTTTTCTCAATTTGAGTGCGAACGCGAGT
>JANRLM010000033.1 GCA_033762595.1 Rickettsiales bacterium | reverse complement strand
TTACTCCCCATCATTCCAGCCGAATCTATAACCATAGGCAATACCCATTACAAATTGGTTTTCATCACCTCTATTTGTAATTAAGGGAGAATCACTAGCAGGCGTGCCTAGAATATCAAACCCTCCAAATATTGTAACTGCTGTGCTGTTAGTTAAAGGCATTGTTGATGCGCCGCCAACGCCATAAGAATTAAAACCTGAGTTTGCGTTATATTGGTTCAAGCCTGAGTTTGTTGCTTGCGTTTGGTTTATGCCGTAATAAGTATTATTAAACTCTGCGCTTGCGAAAGAAATTCTTGGCCCAAAACTATAACTAAGTGGGCCAACCCTATTAAAATAATTGATATTTGCATCTGCGACAATTCCCTCATGACCACCAAAACCTTGCCTTAATTCAACTCTTGAGCGGATATTATCTTTAGAATATTGAACAAAACTTCCGAGTTCTATAGCTGAATCAATATCTCCTAAGCCTTTCAGTGCATTAGTTTCACCAGAAATTAAGAAAGGTGAACCACCAGTTGCTTCCTCTCTACCGAATCTGATTTTGGCTATCGGCCCTAACTTCCAATCTTCCTCATTGATAGCATTATAGAAAATACCTTCTGGCACTGAGGCAAAAAATCTGTCCTTATAATTTACCCTTAAATCTGGGAATATTGAAAAGCCATAATCACTCGCCCCATCAAATACTGGTGAATAAACTGGTGCAAAGCCGATTGTAATGGTTAAATCTTTCTTTTCTGGTCTTTTCATCTCATTTGCAAAACTTTTTTGCTGAGAAAATATTAGATTTAATAAAACCCCACTTAAAATAAAAATTTTTTTTAGCATAAATAATTCCCTAATTTTCAAGAAATTTATGCAGAAAATAGATTTTTATTATAGTTAATTTAAGTTTAGGCACTTAGTTTATATATTACTTGCTCGGTGATGATTTCAGGCTCGGAGTTTGAGGTTTTGATTTTTGATTCTGCTTCGTATAAAATATGATATAATTTATCAAAATTATTAGATTTTGAGAGCCTTTGCAGATGTTTTTTATAAAAATCTTGCTGGGTGAAGAATATCCTCATAAATCTCATAATTTCTGCAACATTCTTACCTTCTTTTGTTTGCTGAATACCATATTCTAGCTTTTCAATGTAATTTCTTAAAGCACGAAATAGAAAAATTGGCACAACACCATCATCAATGGCTTTTCTATATTTTTGTAATGCGTTTGGAAAATCCCCAAGGAAAACATAATTTGCGATATCCTGCACTGAAGTTTCTGAGGAATTGCCAGTTAAATTATAAATATCTTCAAGCGTAACCTCACCTTTATTTTGTAGATAAAGAGAGATTTTCTCAACCTCATTTTGCATAATAGAGGCATCACCTTTGCATAATTCAGCCAGAGCCTCACAGGCATCTTGCGGAGCTTTAATATTATTTTTTTGGAAAAGCTGATTTATTTTTGCGGCGAGGTTTCTTTCATTTTCAGCGTAATAGTGAAAGTAGGCGAGGTTTCTTTCGCTTTCAAATAATTTTCTTAGAGATGAATCTTTGCTCAAATCCCCAGAAGTAATTAAGAGAAGTGCATTTTCAGAGATTTCTGGGGTTATATCTGCGATAGTTGCAATTAGCTTTTCTGTAGCAACCCTGCCTTCAATATTTTTAACAGAAACAAGCCTTCTACCGCCACCAAAACTTATTGCTGAAAGCTCATCTAAAATTATTGTTGATTCTTCTGTGATTTGGCTAACATCAATTTTAGCAGTAGTGAAAGGATCATCGTTTGGTGATATCTCCTTTTCTAATATTTTAAGGGAATTTGAAATTGCCCCGTAATCTTGCCCGCAAATTAAGATGCTTGAGAATTTAAGATATTCCTTAGATTTAACAAAAGATTCAAATCTTGCGGTTTCAATTTTAGCCATTGATAACTTTAGTTAGATTTAGTGGAGGCAATATATTTTTCCGTCTGAATGTTACCCCGTGCTTGTCGCGGAGTTAATCATAAATACACGCACAATAGTTAGACTAGTAAACACTTTCAACCATTAACCCCGCAATAAATGCGGGGTGACAATTAGTGGTTAAGAAGTTAAAATCTAATTATTTATAGCCCTAGAGCCTAACTCTTAGAATAATAAACCTTCTCATCAAGTTGCTTTTCAGTGGAATCAATGGTTAGGGTAATGCAAGCATCACCGGTAATGTTGACGGTGGTTCTAAACATATCAAGAACCCTATCAATACCAAGTATAATTGCGATATATTCAATTGGAATGCCAACTGAATTTAACACCATTCCCATAAAGATAATTGAACCACTTGGAATACCTGCCGCACCAATTGATGCAATGGTGCAAGTGAATATCAACATTACATAATCATGCATACCAAGCACAACATCAGTTGCTTGTGCGAAGAATAATGCACAAATTCCGAGGTAAATTGCAGTGCCATCCATATTCATTGAAGCACCAAGTGGCAGAACAAAATTCGCACTAGTTTCTGAAACACCCATTTTTTCTTTGAGGGTTTTCATAGTGGTTGCCAAAGCTGCTTTACTGCTACTAGTTGAAAATGCAAGCGTTTGAGGCTCAATCATTTTTTTATAGAATGGAAGCGGTGAAACCTTGCCAAAAAATTTAATAATCAAACCGAATATTAAATATTGGAAGAAGCACGCAACCAGAACAACTGAGAATAATTTGCCGAGTGAACCAACTATTGCAAGGCCTTTCTCACCAATCATCCAAGACATAAAGCCAAACACACCGATAGGTGAAAGTTTAACAATTAGCTCAATCATTTTGAATGAAAATTGTGCAAATTCATTGATTAAAACCAGTAAATTTGGAACTTTATCTCTAATTAAATTAATTGTGAACCCAGCAAATAGAGAGAATACAACGATTTGTAATATCTTACCTTCAGCCATTGCACCAATAGCATTGTGAGGGAAAATACTAATTATCATCTCCAAGAAATCTTTTGGTCCATCAGTTGGGATTTGGAAAGTAGATTTCTCCATGTGAAGTTCCACGCCTTTGCCTGGCTCAAAAATAATGCCCGCACCAAGACCAATTACAACCGCAAAACATGCCGTGCCAAGATATGCAAGCACTGATTTCAAACCAATCTTAGACATATTAGAGGAATTAACCATATTTGTAATCGCAGAAACAAGCGAAAAGAAAATAAGTGGCGGAATAACCATCTTCACTAGGTTAATGAAAATAGTTCCAAGTGGAAGTAAATATCTAGTGTAATCAGCGGTTTTATATTCTTCTATGGAATCAATTGCCCCCATTGAAAGTAGCACATTAGCAAGCGGGTGATGGATAATATATCCAACAATAACGCCAAGCACCAAGCCAATTAGAACCTTAACCCAGAGTGCAA
>JANRLM010000032.1 GCA_033762595.1 Rickettsiales bacterium | reverse complement strand
CTTTGCTTGTCCAACCGCCATTTTCCTCAAACTTAACTTGGTGAAATTGTATTACATTAAATGCATTTTTCTATTCTATAGTAATAAAACTAATTTAATCCTTTGATTTTAACATAATTTTAATAAAAATACTACATACACGTAAGTAAATTATATGAATTCTGAAATTTCAAACAATAAAACTGCCTCTAACAGCTTATTTGACCTTGAAAACCTATATAAACTCTTGGTTTTGGGGTTGTTATGCTGGGTAATTTATCTACAATTTTGCATTAAAAATGGGCAAATTAGTGAAGAAACGCTTGCAAATCAGCTTGCAATTCAAAATGAGAATTTTGTAAAAACCTTAAAAATTTCGCTTGAGGAAAGCCATGAAGATAAAACCGTTCTGCAAGTTTATAAAGAAAATTATAGTGAGCTTCAATTTGAGAATAATTCAATAAAAACCACTTATGAGAAAAAAATAAATTCTCTTAAAAAGAAATTTGCACACAAGAAAAATCTTGCAAAACAGGCTCTTAAATATCAATCTGAGATTTTGACGAAATTAAATGAAAAGCTCTCTAACCTCTCAAATTCTGGCAATAATAGTGAGGATAATGTTGCGAGTAAAAGTAAGGAAGTTCTTTCAAAATTTGTGAAAATCACCAAAATTTCTGATATAGAATCAACCCCTGAATTTTTACTCAAAAAAGAAATTAAGAACCTCGCCCGCCTGCTTATTAATGAAAATTACTCAAAAGTTTCAGAAATACTTTCAAAATCCTCCGAAATCCTCAATGAGGAAAAATATAAAGCCTTAGGGGATAGGTTTTCAGGAATGTGATTTTTTACCTTCTGCTTGATTGACCATTCTTCTTTTGGTAACCATCAGTTTTTATATCTAATATATCAAGAATATATGGGGTTTTACCTGATTTTAGTTGCTTGTCATTTTTAATGTAATTTTGATGTTCAATCATATCTTGTTCGCTAATGCTAATTCTGCCAAGATAGCCTTTAGAACCTAAAAGTTTGTTAATAGGAATTTTTTTTGCGATAAAATCAGCGGAAATATTAAAATTAGTTCCATCTGGTAGCATAACCAATTCTTTGGTTTGCTCATTACCTTTTAAGATAATAAATTTATCTGAGGAATAAATTTTTATTACTGACTTATTTGGAAGTTCAACTTCATAAGTTAATGGTAAAGAATCAATTTTTTTCTCCATTCTTTTTCCTAAATTCCCTGGCGAGAAAGTATATTTTTTTATATTGAAAATTTCTTGAAAATTTATTCCAATTTTTTTGAAAGCGTTAAGTTGATATCTTGAACAATTAAAGCAATTATCGCCTGCACTAAATGCCTGATATTTCAATCTATCTTTTGGTGGTAAGGCTTGCCTTAAAGCGTCAAGAAACACATCAATTTCGTAATGTTCAGTACTCTCGTGCGTTGCCCTAAAAATAACCGCATTTGTAAATCCATAATTTCTTCCTTCAAAATCATCGCCATCTAGAATATATTCAGCAACTAATCCTCTTGTTTTTACCAGCAAAGTTTCAAAATAATTTAATACTGATTTTTGTAAAAATTCTGGAAGTTTTTTCTCTTTTACTCTTTTAGGCAACAAATTTGCTAAACTAGAATTACTAAATATAGAAGGGTTTAGTTTTGTAAAATGTGCTTGCTCATAATTTTTACCATCATAGCTAAAAAAACCATAAGTATGACCACCATATCTTTTAATCATTTCTTTATAAGAATTTGCTAAGCCAATATAACAACCATTATCCCTAACATTTAGAGCGTCTCTCTGTGAAGAATTTTCAGGATAATATAGCTTTTCTTCATTGTGGATTAAGCTATAAAGAATATTTTCCTTAAACTTAAAAAGCGGAACATTTTTATCTAGCTTAGTGGTTAGAAAACGATTTTTATTAAGCGATATCAATCCATCTTCTAAGAGAAGAATATTTGAATCTATAAGCTTTTTTATTAGAGGATATTGAAGTAATATTTCTTCATTATTCATCTTCCCTCACCCTAAAAATCTAAATTACTCACATTAAGTGCGTTGGATTGAATGAAATCACGCCTTGGTTCAACCACATCACCCATTAGGGTTGAGAAAGTTTCATTCGCAGCTTCCGCATCTTCAATTTTAACTTGAAGTAATGTGCGTGCTTGCGGGTCAAGAGTCGTTTGCCATAGTTGTTCAGCGTTCATTTCACCCAAACCTTTGAAACGGCTGATGGTGCAACCTTTTTTGCCAAGCTCTATTGCGGTATTATAAAGGCTTGCTGGGCTATTAACGGCCTTAACTTCATCTTTATATTTTATAGTTGCACTTGCGGCAAAATAACTTCTAATTTCTGCTGAAATTTGCTTGAGTTTTCTTGCTTCTGATGAGGCAAAAATCTTACGAGAAATTGAGATTTTCTCCTTCACGCCTTTGCGAATTCTGAAGAATGCAAGAACATCTTCCTCAGCATCTTCAGCAATACTCCAGCGGTAATTTTCCGCCAAATTGCGATTCAAGAAAACAGCGATTTTCTCACAGGCATGCTTGGAATTTTCCTCATCAATCGCACCACTAAGGGCAGAAGCCTCAATCACAGATTCATCAGCAAGGCGTTTTAGCGAATTAACTTGTGCAGCGAATTCCTGCGATTTTTGCAGAAGGTTTAGTAAATCATTACTTGAAAATCTCTCCCCTTCGGAAGTCTCTAAAATGGCTGTTTCTGCGATGTTACGAAGTAAATATTCATCTAACGCATCATCATTTTTGAGGTAAACTTCACTTGTGCCTCTTTTGATTTTATAAAGTGGTGGTTGTGCAATATAAAGATAGCCAGAATCAATGATGTGAGGCATTTGACGATAGAAAAAAGTAAGCAAAAGTGTTCTAATGTGAGAGCCATCAACATCAGCATCTGTCATTATTATAATTTTATGATAGCGGAGTTTTTCAAGGTTAAATTCCTCCCCGATACCAGTTCCGAGTGCGGTTATAAGCGTTCCAACTTCCTGCGAAGAGAGCATTCTATCAAACCTAGCCCGTTCAACATTCAAAATTTTACCTTTAAGCGGCAAGATAGCTTGAGTGGTTCTAGTTCTGCCCTGCTTTGCTGAACCGCCTGCTGAATCACCCTCAACTATAAATAGCTCAGATAAAGCTGGGTCTTTCTCTTGACAATCCGCTAATTTACCCGGTAAATTTGAAATATCTAACGCTGATTTTCTACGAGTTAAATCACGCGCTTTGCGTGCCGCCTCTCTGGCAACAGCGGCTTCTATCGCTTTGCCGATAATTAATTTTGCTTCATTAGGGTTTTCCTCAAACCATTCCGCCAATTTTTCACCTGCTACATTTTCAACAACTGGGCGAACTTCAGAAGAAACTAGCTTATCTTTAGTTTGGCTTGAGAATTTTGGATCAGGCACTTTAACTGAAACTATGCAAGTTAAGCCTTCTCTTGCATCATCACCAGTTAGGGTAATTTTTGCCTTTTTAGCTAAACCAGAAGTTTCAGAGTAGTTATTAATTTGTCTTGTCAAGGCTGAACGGAAGCCAACTAAGTGAGTTCCACCATCACGCTGACGAATATTGTTGGTAAAACACAAAATATTTTCATGATAAGAATCATTCCATTCAAGTGCAACTTCAACTGTTATGCCATCTTTTTCGCCACGAATAACTATAGGATCATGTAGAGATTTTTTTGATCTATCAAGATATTCAACGAAAGATTTTATTCCACCTTCATAAAAAAGCTCAGTTGTTTTGAAATTGCCTTGCTCATCAAGTGCAGAAACCCTTTTATCATTTAAGAAAATACGAACACCCGAATTTAAGAAAGCTAATTCGCGGATTCTTTGCAAGAGCGTATCATAATCAAAATCAGTTTTAGTGAAGGTTTCAGGAGATGGCATAAAGGTAACCTCAGTGCCTTTTTTGCCATTTGCATCACCGACAATTTTTAGAGGTGCAACTGCATTACCATGGGAAAACTCCATATAATGCTCTTTGCCATCACGCCAAATTTTTAGTTTTAGAGTGGTTGAAAGTGCATTCACTACCGAAACACCAACGCCATGCAAACCGCCAGAAACCTTGTAAGAATTTTGATCAAACTTACCACCAGCGTGAAGTTGTGTCATTATAACTTCTGCTGCGGAAACGCCTTCTTCTTTGTGAATATCAACTGGAATACCACGCCCATTATCTGAAACGGTGCAACTACCATCTTCATTGATTGTAACTTCAACCCTATCGCAATGACCAGCGAGCGATTCATCAATTGCGTTATCAAGAACCTCATAAACCATGTGGTGAAGGCCAGAACCATCATCAGTATCACCAATATACATACCAGGGCGTTTACGAACTGCATCAAGCCCTTTTAGAACTTTAATTGAGCTAGAATCATATGCATTTTCTGAGGAATTTTCTGCAAAATTTTCAGTGGAGATTTCATCAAAACCATCTTGGTTTTCGGTAATATTATCGGCAATTTTTGTCATAGTTTTAGGCATAAAAATTTTCTATTTTTCACAATAGAGTTAATATAAGCATTCTATGCACTATGTCATCTTTTTTATTAATTTTTAGTAAGATTTTTTGGCTCTCTTGATGTATGAAAAAGGGATATAATTATATTTAGAAAGAGCCTATTTTAATTCAGATTTGCTCACTTGGTAAAAAATAAATTTATATTGATTCATTTTTTATTTCACCCCATGAGTATAATTTAGATTCTCCAGATTTCTAACTTCGTTGAAAATGACAAATTATCTAGTTTCCAGCTTCTAGTTTAATTTTCAAAAAAACTACTACACTTGTTTTGCGGCTTCGGCTTTATCTACTTGAATGTCAGGGCTATCTGGGTTGAGTTTCAACTCATAATGGGCAGCACCAGCTGGAATCATTGGATAAACATTCTCAGCTTTATCTGTTATCATATCCATAATTACAGGGCCGTTATGCTCAAGCATTTTGCGGAGCGATGATTCAACATCGTTTGGCTTATCGCATCTAATACCCTTAAAGCCAAAGGCTTCTGCTAGTTTAACGAAATCTGGTAGAGCGTCCATATAACTCTCACTTTTTCTGTCGCCGTGGAATAATTCCTGCCATTGGCGCACCATTCCCATATATCCATTATTGAGGATTAGCGTTTTAACAGGCAAACGATACTGCACTGCGGTGCACCATTCCTGCATATTCATTAGAATTGAAGCCTCACCAGTTACGCAAACCACTTTTTTATCTGGGTGAGCGAGTTGAACGCCAATTGCCGCCGGCAATCCATAGCCCATTGTGCCAAGACCACCTGATGTCATCCAGCGATTTGGCTTGTTAAAATCAAGATATTGTGCTGCCCACATTTGGTGCTGCCCAACATCTGTAGTGATGAAATAATCATCATATTCTTTCAGAATTTTATTTAGGGTATCAAGAACATATTGCGGGCGAGGGAATTTGTCGGAATCCCTATAACCAAAGGATTTTTGAGCCCTCCAGCCGTTAATTTCCGCCCACCATTTCTTTAGAGATAGCTCATCAGGGCGAGCATTACGAGACTTCCACTCATTAATAAGTTGGCGAATAACTAACTTCGCATCACCCACTAATGAAATATCAACTTTAATATTTTTGTTGATAGAAGAAGCGTCAATATCAACATGGATTTTCTTTGAGCCAACTGAGAATTTATCCTTTTTGCCGGTTATTCTATCATCAAACCTTGCACCAATATTTATCATTACATCACAATTTGCCATTGACATATTAGCCTCTAAAGAGCCGTGCATTCCAAGCATTTTAAGGAATTGCGCATCAGAAGTTGGGAACGCCCCAAGCCCAAGCAATGTTGAAGTGATTGGAAAACCAGTCAATTTAACTAACTCAACTAAGGCTTCACAAGCCTCAACACCAGAATTTACTAAACCACCACCAGTATAAAAAACTGGCTTTTTGGCTGAAAGCATTAAATCAACTGCTTTTTTAATCGCCTCGCTGTTCGCTTCTTTCGGCGGATTATATGATTTATGAGCTTTTAGAGTTTTATTTGCAGAAGGCACCGCTGGTGCTAACTGAATATCTTTAGGAAGGTCAATCACAACTGGCCCCGGCCTGCCAGATTTTGCAACATAAAATGCTTCCCTGATAATATTTTCAAGCTTTTCTGCGTCTTTAACTAGATAATTATGCTTGGTGCAAGGCATTGTAATGCCCACCGTGTCAGCTTCTTGGAAGGCATCAGAGCCGATAAGATGCGTTGCAACCTGCCCTGTTAAACACACAATTGGGATAGAATCTAACATCGCATCAGTAAGCCCTGTAACCGTGTTTGTAGCACCCGGCCCCGATGTTACAAGCAAACAACCAACCTTACCAGTTGATCTCGCATAACCCTCTGCCGCGTGAGCTGCACCTTGTTCGTGGCGAACTAAAATATGGCAAATTTTATCTTGCTTAAAAATCGCATCATAGATTGGCAAAACCGCACCGCCCGGATAGCCAAAAATAACATCTACACCCATTTCAACGAGGGTATTTAATAAAAGTTCCGCACCATTTTGAGGATTTTCAAACGCTGTCATCTTGGAAAAATTATATTATTGAAGCAATGAAATTACATAATTTTCAACCTTTTGCAAGGAATTTAAGGTTAGAAATTCTCACTATAGAACCGAATCTAGCTTTGATTAAAGCAAATTTATAAATAATTATATGAAACTAAATTTATTTGATTAAAAGCAGTAAGAGAAATTGCGGTGTCACCGCTCAAACCCTTACTGCCCCTCGGTAGCCTTTTTCAGCAACAAAGTAACTGCAAAACTACCTTAATAAATTGAGTATGCTTAAAAACCAAAAGCAGTAACCCTATCCATCTTTGATAATTTGCAGTTAAATATACACGAAGTAGACATTGGATTACCTCCTTTATATTGCGTAACCGATAAGTTACTAACCTATAAACTAACAAATTTGGCTGTTTATAATAATTAAATTAGTTTATTTAATGTTATTTATAAAGGCTAAATAGGGCAATTAAAAAATCTATAAATTTTATTAATCAATTTTTGCAAGAATTTTTGCGCCAAGGGAAATCATCAATTCTTTGAATTTAGGGAAGGAAGTTGAAATCATTTCTGGTTTATCAACTGAAATAGGTTCACTTGAAATCAAGCCTGCAACAAGGAAGCTCATCGCAATTCGGTGATCACCATGAGTTGGAATTAACGCACCGCCTTTTATCTCGCCACCCTCTAAACTTAAAGTATCATCAGCACTAATAACCGCCTCAACACCGCATAATTCCAAGCCTTTTCTAATTGCCTCTAAACGATTACTTTCTTTAACTTTAAGCTCAGTTAAGCCTTTCATAATCGTTTTGCCTTTGGCTTTGGCCGCAACTATAGAAAGGATTGGATATTCATCAATCATTGAAGGGGCTCGTTCTGCTGGCACTTCAACTGCTTGCAAATTAGGGGAATATCTGGCAATAATATCTGCAACTTCTTCACCGGCTTCTATTCTTTTATTAGTGAACTCCAGATTTGCCCCCATCTCTTGCAGAGTAATATATAAGCCAATTCTGGTTGGGTTTATTAGTACATTTTTAATCGTAACTTCTGAGCCTTCAGTAATTATCGCAGCAACCAAAGGGAAGGCTGCAGAGGAAGGATCAGCCGGCACAATAACATCTTTTGGAACAAAATTTTGTTGCCCTAAATATTTAATAATATTCAAGCCATTTTCTTGGGTAATAGAAATTTCACCACCGAAATGTTTAATCATCATTTCAGTGTGATCCCTAGTTTTCTCTTTTTCAATAATTGTAGTAATGCCAGGCGTGTTTAATGCACAGAGCAGAATTGCAGATTTAACTTGTGCTGATGCAACTGGAAGCTCATATTCAATTGGCAGCATTTGCTCCCCACCTTTAACCATGAGAGGTAAAAAATTTTCCTCGCGAGCTTCAAAATTTGCCCCCATTAATTGCAGTGGTGCTGTAACACGACGCATCGGCCTGCCTCTCAAACTCTCATCGCCCGTAAAGAAAGTGCGGAAATTATATGGTGCAACCAAACCCATCAGAAGCCTGCAACCAGTGCCAGAATTTCCACAATCTAGAAAATCAGTTGGCTCACTAAGCCCGCCAACCCCAACGCCATCAACGATATATTGGTTATTTTCTTTCTCAATTTTAACACCTAGTTTTTGAAGGCAGGCTTTTGTATTAAGCACATCTTCACTTTCTAGCAGACCTGAAATTTTAGTTCTGCCGATTGCTTGTGATGCGAATATCAAAGCACGATGCGAAATAGATTTATCCCCCGGAACGATAATATTTCCAGCAAGTTTTGACGATTTATTTGATGTGAAATTATTAGGCACTTTATGAAAATTTATTATTTTATGATAATTTTATTGAACCAACTTGCCCCAACCACAATAGGTTCATACCCGCGAAAGCGGGTATCCATTGTTATTTTTTGGATTCCCGCTTCCGCGGGAATGAAACAAGGAGAGAGCTATGTTCTTAAAATTCTTCCTCTTTCCAACGCATACCGCCAAAGATATATTTAACTTCATTATCACCCTTACGAGCAGTTAGCGGAAAAAGTTTTTGACGATATTTCACGACAGAATAAATACTGCTTTCAAATTCACCCTCGTCGGTTAGCTCTTTTTTCTTCTCAATTACATCAGAAAATTTACGAGCCATTTTATGGTTACTTGGTAAAATCATACCAGTAAAAGGTGTATCAAATTTTTCGTCTCTAACAACTTTAAGCAAATTTTCACCAAGATAAGAGAATCTATAAGGCTCTTCAGCTTTAAGTAAAAAGCAATCACCTGCAACTTTTTCAATAGCAGAAAACACAATTTGTTCTTCAGCTGCTATTTCAGAATTGGCTTTTTCCTTCAAATCTTTGAAGTAATTATCAAGGAAATCCGCGAGTCTCATTCTTCTATACTCAAACCCCATAAAAGTATTTTTTATATGTTTTCTATCACATTTTCAAAATTGTATAAGAAATATACATAATAAGCAATTCGGTAAATACACATTATTATTAATGTTTTCAACCATTTAGTTTTCAAAAAGCCACAAAAAAACGGAAATATAATATTTATTTCTGGAAAAGGTAATATCACTCCAAAAAGATACAAAAACTTATTGCAGTAATGCTGTAAATTTCTGTAATTATAATTATCAAAAAATTTTGCGAGGATTTTTGCTAATAAATAACATATCGCATAAGATGAAAATAACCCAATAGTAGAGCCAAAAAATGCAGTAATAATTGCAAGGTTTTTATCCTCTGAGTTTTCAAAATAAAATAGTAAAGGCAAAGCAATTTCCTTACCAAATGTAAGGATAAAATTTGCTCTTAATGAATCAATAAATATTTCTAATAATATTTGCATATTTTTTTGGAGTTGGGAGTTGGGAGTTGGGAGTTGGGAAAATTCTAATTCCTAATTTCAACTACTAAAACCTAATCTCAACCCCGTTTTTTTTCATATAATCTTTAACTTGGCTAATAGTGAATTGTCCGAAATGGAAAACACTTGCCGCCAAAACCGCATCAGCCTTGCCTTTTGTAACGCCTTCAACAAAATGATGTAACGCCCCAACCCCACCAGATGCAATAACTGGAATATTAACATTCTCACTAATTAAAGCGGTTAGTTCACAATTAAAGCCTTGCTTTGTGCCGTCCCTATCCATTGAAGTAAGCAAAATTTCACCTGCCCCAAGCTCCGCCATTTTCTTTGCCCAAGATACAGCTTCTAAACCGGTTTCTTTCTTTCCTCCGTGAGTATAAATTTCATAGCGGTTATTTGCTTGGTTAAACTTAGCATCAATCGCAACAACAATGCATTGCTTGCCGAATTTTAGGGATGCCTCATTCACAATTTCAGGATTCGTAACCGCTGTTGTATTAATTGAAACCTTATCCGCACCACTATTTAGAAGTTTTCTGATATGTTCAACATTTTTAACTCCACCGCCAACGGTGAGGGGCATAAAGCAGTTTTCCGCTACTTTCTCAACAATGTGATAAATATTTTCCCTATTTTCTCCAGATGCAGTAATATCTAAAAAACATAATTCATCAGCACCTTGATCTTCATAGATTTTAGCTTGCGTTACTGGATCGCCAGCATCAATAAGGTTGATGAAGTTAACGCCTTTGACAACTCTGCCATCTTTAACATCAAGGCAGGGGATAATTCTTTTCTTTAGCATAATATATTTGTAACTAAATCTTTTATAAAATCGAATTAAAATAGAAACTTATAAAAAAATATGAAAAAACTTTTACTTGCATTATTTTTATTATTCCTAACTATTTTGGTTAGTAATTCAACTTTTTCTAAAGACAAGGCAAGAATGGTGGAAGAAAATTACAAAAGGTTGGTTAAAAAAATCTCTAAAGAACAGCACGAAGTTATGTTCTGTGAGGCAACTGAAAGGCCGTTTTCAAGTGCATTACTTAATGAAAAGCGGAAAGGCAATTTTACTTGTGCATCTTGTGGGCAAGTTATTTTTGATTCAACTACAAAATTTGAAAGTGGCACTGGTTGGCCAAGTTTTTATGATGCGGTTGAGGGAAGTGTTGGCTATAAAATTGATAAAAAATATGGTATGACTAGAACTGAATTCCATTGTTCAAAGTGCAAAGCTCATTTTGGTCATATTTTTGATGATGGCCCTGCTCCAACTGGCAAAAGATATTGCACAAATGGCTTAGCTTTAGAATTTATTCCTGATGAATAGTAATTAATTATGAATAGTGAAGTTAGCATAATATTTGCACCAACTGGAAGTAGGTATTTCCCTAAAAATTCTGGCAAGGGAGATTTTGAGCATCCACACCTAATATATAAGCCTGAAGATTTAGCAAAAGAAATAAATCAGCTACTTAATGAAGGTCTAATTAGTCAAGTTCACTTGCATGCTAGAAATCCTGAAGATGGCTTCCCAACTGGTAACCCAGAGCATTATAAATTATTGTTACAGGCACTTCAAGAAAACATAGAAATTAATGATTATTATTTAAGTATTACAACAACAGATAATAATATTCCTAAAGAAGATAAAGAGGCAAGTGGAGATATGGCAAGAGCTGCAATTTTGCTATGTAATTATGATAATCTTAAACCGAATAGAATACCTTTAATTGATACTTTAGCAGCTTCTTTACAGGTTATAAATTCTAATAGATCTGTGGTGGCTGAAAGATTTAATGAATTTATTGATAATTGCCTAAAAATAATGGAGCAAAAAAATATCGGTTTTGAAATAGAAATACCAAATTATAATTTATTTGAAGTTGCTAAAGATTTTTTGGCTAAAATGAGATATAGAATTAATAGAAATGAATTTAACTCAGAAAATTTAATAGGAAGCATTAACGCTCCAGTAATTCAAATGCTTTTTGGTGCAAGAGATAATATGCCTTGCACTGAAGAATTTATAAGTAATGCTTTAGAAAGAGCAAATAATGAATTATCCCCTAGATCGATTCAAGTTGGGTTTAGGCATAATCATGACCAATTTAATCCAGATATTGCAAGGTTTTTACTTGGATTAGCAAAACAAGGTAAAATTCAAGGAATAAGAATAGGTATTGAAGATACACCTAAAAATATGGACGGAGAATATGTAAGCAATAGTTGGTTAGTTGAGCAGATTAATAAAATAGCAAAAGAGGTTGGTGTATCAATAAGACCTCCGCAAGAAGCACTTAATCTTATTCAAAATAAAAATATTGTTATCTCATCAGCAGAGCCATCTTCAGTAATCAACACTAAATTCAATGAAAATTTTTTTTAACATAATATTTATTCTTATGGGCTTATTATTTAGCGGTGCATCTAATGCAAATGAAACTTCTAAGCAAGAGCAAGCGACCTTTGCGGGTGGCTGTTTTTGGTGTATGCAGCCAATCTTTGATGAATTAGAAGGCGTTATAAAAACCGAAGTGGGCTATAGTGGTGGAAAAAGTAAAAACCCCACTTATGATGAAATTTCAACGGGAAATTCAGGCCATCAGGAAGTTATACAAATCACTTTTGATCCAAACAAAATTTCTTATGAATTTCTGCTTGATAAATTTATGAGGAATATTGACCCTATTGATCCACTCGGGCAGTTTTATGATAAGGGTTCACAATATGTAACTTCAGTTTTTTATCATAATGAAACTCAGAAAAAAATTACCGAGGAATATTTTGAAAAACTTAGAAAATCAAAAATTCTGAAAGGGGAAATTGCGGTTACAATCAAGGCTTTTCAAGCATTTTATGCAGCAGAAGATTATCACCAAAAATATTATGAAAAAAATTCTATCAGATATAATCTTTACAAAAAAGGCAGTGGCAGAGAGGAAAAAATAAAACAAATATGGAATGAAAAATAAAAAAATTCTATTTTTTATTAAAAAAATTTGAGAATTAAAATTTTTTACAGCATAATGAATTTATGCTCCCTTCGCTTAATAAAAATATTTCAGAATTTTATATTCCTCAACATCATATTAACTCTGCGATTGAGGCGAACTCCCTTGCGTTAAACCATTACGCACTTGCAATAAGTGGCAAATTATGCAGCGTTGATGAAGATATAAACCTAGCTGAAAAGCGGGCTTTTCTGGCGTTATTTCCATATTTTGGTGGCAATGGTATTGAGCTTCTAAACAGCTTGCAAAATAATGGAATTTCAATCTATCACGCTTGTAAAAGATTTAGAAAATTCAGCTCCGATGATAAAAATATTACCGCAAGACTATTCGCAAGATTGTTCAAATTAGCGGGTTCTGATGAAGTTCTTAACACGCTTGAAATTTCTTTTATGGAAAAAATTTCCCCAATGTTAGGGCTAAATTTGAACTTCCTAGAAAAAGCCTTGGAATTTTATTTTCTCAAAAATCTTGAGCATAATTCTAAAACTCCAAAGCACGAAGTGAGAAAATTTTACATCGGTCAAATCGCAAAATTGCACCCTGATAATTTTCTGCATAGTGATAATCTTAGCAAAAGAATAAAATCAACTATTATCACGCTTGCAAATGAAAGAACAAAATTACTAAATGAAAATTACAAAAATTCCATCGCCTAATTTTTCTAATCGTCCTGAAACAGCTGAAATAGATACTATTATCCTGCATTATACTGGTATGAAATCTACTAAAGAGGCATTGCAAAGAATGTGCGATATTAATACTGAGGTGAGCTGCCACTATTTAATCGCAGAAAATGGTGAAATTATTCAGCTAGTTGATGATGAATTTAAGGCTTGGCACGCAGGTAAAAGCCATTGGGCTGGCAGGGAAAATTTGAATAATTATTCAATCGGTATTGAAATTTCAAATCTAGGGCATGAATGGGGTTACAAACCTTTTGAAGATGAACAAATTGATTCCTTAATAGAACTCTGCAAAAGCTTGGTTCAAAATTATAATATCAAACCGCAAAATATTTTAGGTCATAGTGATATTGCACCCGTTCGTAAGGAAGACCCAGGTGAGTTATTTCCTTGGAAATTACTGGCAGATGAAGGGGTTGGCTTGTGGTATGATTTTGAAGTAGGCAAGGCAGAATATAAAAATATCATAAATATTTCTGAAAATCCAACTTCTGAAATAACAAAGCAAAATATAATTAACATCCAAAAAAAATTAAAACAAGTCGGCTATAATGTTGGAAAAGCAGGGGCTTTAGATGAGGCAACTAACAAAGCAATTATTGCCTTTTATCGCAGATTCATTCCGCAAAGAATTTTAATGTGCAAAAATAAAAGATACCCTGAATATATCGCTTGGGACGAATTATCAAACACAATCGCTGATAATATTATTGGGAAGATTTGTTGATAGATTATTCTACTTAATGTAAGGTGTCTAAAAATTAAACGAATTTATATGTTAGCATTTCAAGAAATTATCCTCAAACTTCAGAATTTCTGGGCAAAACAAGGTTGTGTTGTTCTACAACCTTATGATGTCGAAATGGGTGCAGGTACTTTTCACCCAGCAACAACTTTGCGTGCATTAACTACAAAACCTTGGAAGGCCGCTTATGTTCAGCCCTCTCGTCGCCCTAAAGATGGCAGATATGGTGAGAATCCAAATCGCTTGCAACATTATTACCAATTTCAAGTTATTCTAAAACCATCACCAGATAATATCCAAGAATTATATCTCGAAAGCCTTGCAGAGCTTGGAATTAATGTGAAAGATCACGATATAAGATTCGTAGAAGATGACTGGGAAAGCCCAACTCTTGGTGCTTGGGGGCTTGGTTGGGAAGTATGGTGCGATGGTATGGAAGTTACGCAATTTACTTATTTTCAGCAAGTTGGTGGCTTTGATTGCCAGCCTGTTGCAGGTGAAATTACTTACGGCTTGGAAAGGCTTGCGATGTATATTCAGAATAAAGAAAATGTTTATGATTTAGATTATAACGGCGGAAAAGGTAAAAATAAAGTTTCTTACGGCGAAGTTTTCTTGCAAAATGAAAGGGAGTTTTCAGCTTATAATTTGGAATCTGCAAACACTAATAAAATCCTGAAAAATTTTAATGAATGTGAGGAAGAATGTTTTGCTTTACTTGAGCAACGCCTTGTTCTGCCAGCCTATGATCAATGCATCAAAGCCTCGCATAATTTTAATTTGCTTGATGCTAGGGGCGTTATAAGTGTTAGCCAGCGTGCTTCTTATATTGCAAGAGTTCGTGAAATGGCTCGCAAATGTTGTGCTTCGTATATTGAATCTCAGGGGGAGATGTTGTAGCAAGATGTTTTATGATTACAAACATAACCTTAAAAACTTTATCTTAATTGCATTTGCACTGACCATAGTAAAAATTGCATTTTTATATTTCAGCAAATTTCCGTTATGGGTTGATGAGGCACAATATTGGTTTTGGTCTAAATTTCTTGAGGCGGGCTACTATTCAAAACCACCGGCTATCGCTTGGATAATCCACTCAACAACAAATTTTTTGGGCGATAAAGAATTTTATGTTAGGCTCGCAAGCCCTTTTCTTCACTTGCTCACAGCGATTTATATTTATCAAATTGCATATAAATTATATGATGAAAAAATCGCAAATTACTCTGGTTTAATTTATCTCTTGATGCCCGCCGTTTTGTTATCAAGCAATTTTATTTCTGCAGATGCACCGCTTATGTTATGCTGGGCTGGGGCAATTTATCACCTCATAATTGCGATGGAATATAAAGATGAAAGCCGTTTCTTCAGTTGGTTATTATTCGCAATTTGGCTAGGTCTTGGATTCCTTAGTAAATATACAACAATTATTTTGGTTGGTGGATTATTTATCTATGTTTTATTCGCAAGATTTTCACATTTTTTCTCAGTAAATTTTTGGTTTTCGCTAATTTTTGCAGGGTTGATTTTTCTACCAAATTTTTTGTGGAATTATAATAATGACTTTGTAAGTTTTCTTCATACGCAAGAAAATCTTCTAAATACAAAAGCAAGTGAGAGTTTTTTTGAGAAATTTTCCTCGCTAAATTTCAAAGGTTTTTTAGAATTTGTTTTCTCACAAATTGCAGTTTTTGGTTTGCTGGCTTTCTTTATTTTTAATGCTTTATATCAAAAAGTAAAAACCGATATTTTGCTCATTGCAGAAGAAAGAGAAGCAAGATTTCTATTATTCTGGGTGTCAGTTCCAACTCTAATTGCAGGGTTGCTTTTAAGCCTTTTTGCTTCTGCACAAGCTCATTGGTCTGCACCTGCTTATATTGGCATTTCAATTTTAATTGCTTGGTATTTAGTTAGAAAAAATATGGATTTTTTCCTCAAATTATGGCTCACAA
>JANRLM010000031.1 GCA_033762595.1 Rickettsiales bacterium | reverse complement strand
ATTTCTAACGCTAGTGAAATTACCAAGAGATTTACTCATTTTTTCACCATTAATGGTAACAAAACCATTATGAACCCAGTATTTTGCATAATGAGAGTGCGGATTTGCACATTTGTTCTGGGCAATTTCATTCTCGTGATGCGGAAATTTGAGATCCGCTCCGCCACCATGAATATCAAAATCAGAGCCGAGAATTTTGTTAGACATCGCAGTGCATTCAATGTGCCAACCCGGCCTGCCCTTGCCCCAAGGGCTTTCAAACACGCTGGAAATATCATCTTCCGCATCGGCAGGCTTCCAAAGAACGAAATCTTCTGGGTTTTTCTTGTAAGATTCCACCTGAACCCTAGCCCCAGCAATATTTTGCTCAATCTGCTTGCCTGAAAGAACTCCGTAATGATAGGTTTCATCAGGCTTTATTGATTTAACATCAAGCAAAATATGCCCTTCCGATATATAAGCGTTTTTATTTTGCAGAATTCTCTCAATAGTTGCGATAATTTCAGGTATATTCTCAGTAACTTTTGGCTGAAAACTTGGCTCAAGATTATTTAATTCCGCCATATCCTCTTGAAAAAACTTGGTAATTCTAGCAGTTAAATTTTGGATAGATTCTTTATTTTCAATCGCTGCTTTATTTATTTTATCATCAACATCCGTGATATTGCGAACATAAGTTACTTTTTGCGAGGTTTTCTTGCCAGAAATCACCTCAGAAAAATTTTCCGCATCATATTTGAGAAGCAAAATGCGATACAAAATATCATACACCACCACCGCCCTCGCATTGCCAATATGAGGAAAATCATAAACGGTTGGCCCGCAAACATACATTCCGATTTTACTTGGGTTATGCGGAATAAATTCCTCTTTCCTATCTGAAAGCGAGTTGTGGAGATGAAGTTTCATTATATAAGATTTTCAATATCAACGTTAAGAGCTTTAGCGATTTTTTTCAATATTTGCGTTGTTCCCTTTCTTTTTCCAGATTCTAATTGCTGAATATATTGTTGTGAAACACTAGCTTTTTTTGCAAGCTGAGATTGACTAATATTGCGATGCTCGCGATAAATAAGTATAGGGTTTTCCTTATTTATAAATTTTCTTTCAAGTAAACTTAATGGAAAAGTTTCCTCATCTTCAAAAAATTTTGATTTAGCTTTATCGTAAGCAATTATATCCGCAAGCATTTCCGCACCTTGAGTTAGCTCTTGATAATATTCTTTAGGAATAAAAATAAATTCCTTACCCTCTATTTCAACAATGTTTTTCATCTTTAATGATATATATTTTTTCTATGACCCGTTTCTAAAACTAAAATTATTAATTCTTTGTTTTTAATTTCAAAAATAACTCTGTAATCACCAACTCTTAACCTATAACCCTCTCTGTTAGTTAACTTTTTAACATTAGGATTTGTATAAGGTGATTCCGCTAGAATATTTAGCGATTTCAATACCCTAGATTGAGTTGAAGAATCTAGTTTTTGAAAATCCTTAATAGCTCTTTTTGTGAACTCTACATTAAACATTATAGTTTATTTTATTTAGAAAAACAATCAAAACAACATTTTGCTGTATTTATTTGTTGTAAAATTTAATTAGTGCCGTTAAGACGCTTCAAAATAACTTCTCTACCGAGAAGTGGCAGTAAATCTTTAAGCTCGGGGCCGTGTTCAAGCCCTGTTAGAGCTTTACGAAGTGGCATAAATAATTGCTTTCCTTTTCTAGAAGTTTTATCTTTTAGCTCCGCAACCCAAATATCCCAAGTGGTAGAATTAATTTCACCTTGAGGCAATAAATTTGCTGATTCTTTAAGAAAATCAATATCCTCAGCGGCAATTTCTGCCTTAACTTCACCAGTGCAAATATCCCACCAAAGTTTTGCGGTTTCAATATTTTCAACATTTGACCGAACGGAATTCCAAAATTCCTCCGTCATTTGAGCTGGAAGACTCGCTTTAACATCAGCGAATTTTGTGATGTGCAAAGCCTTAGAATTAAGCCTCAGCATATCTTCAAAATCATATTGCGTTGGGGCTTTTGAAAATTTATGAATATCAAACTCATCTACTAATTGCTGAAGATTTTCTTTAAGCTCAACATTATCTGAAGTACCAAGTTTTGCTAAAAATGAACATAAAGCAATCGGCAGAACGCCTTGCCCTCTTAGCTCTGCAACACCAGCCTTTCCAGTTCTTTTGGATAATTTTCCTTCACGATTTTTTATCAAAGAATTGTGAGCAAAATTTGGAATTTTCGCCCCCAAAGCTTGCATAATTTGAATTTGAATTGCAGTGTTAGAAATGTGATCCTCACCACGCAAAATATGCGTTACAGAGAAATCAATATCATCAACTGAAGAAGGCAACATATAAGTATAATCACCATTTCCACGAATTACTATAGGATCAGACATTGAAGTTGGAGAAATTTTTATAGCACCCCTAATCTCATCAACCCATTCTATTTCCTTATCTTCAAGTAGAAAGCGATAATGCGGCTTTTTGCCTTCACTTTCCAATTTCGCTTTTTCAGCATCAGAAAGTTTGAGAGAAGCCCTATCATAAACAGGTGGCATTCCTCGCCCAAGTTGGATTTTTCGCTTAAAATCAAGCTCCTCAGCGGTTTCATAACAAGGATATAGCCTACCGATTGATTTTAATTTTTCAATAACCACGTTATATCTTGGAAATCTTTCAGATTGCCTCATTTCCATATCAGGTGAAATACCAAGCCAAGCTAAATCCTCTCGGATTGCCTCAACAAATTCCTCTCTACTTCTTTCTCTATCAGTGTCATCAATGCGAAGCATAAACTTTCCGCCAGATTTGCGAGCATAAAGCCAGCAAATCAGAGCCGTTCTGATGTTTCCAATGTGAAGAAAGCCCGTTGGGCTGGGTGCAAAGCGTGTTAACATAATTTTATAATTTTTGATGCAAAATAAGAATTTCTATGGCTAAATCAATCATATTAACAAATTTTATAAAATGCGAGAAGATTGGCTTGAAAATAAAAGAAAAAATTATGAGAATGATTTATCTTCCATAATTTCTGAGCTTATAAAACCGCACCTTAAAGGAAAAAACAAGCTGGAAGCAGTTTTCATCACCTCTTGGGCAAAAATTTTTGGTGAAGAAATTGCCAAAAAAATTTCTCTTACAAAAATTTCTATCGGAAAAAATAATAAAAATATCCTCTATCTCTCCGTGCAACCGAGCTTTATGCTTGAGGCTTCACATATGAAAGATACACTCCTTGAGAGAATTAAAACCTATTTCGGCTATCAGGCTATTGATGAAATAATTTTTAGAAAAAATTTGAATTAATATTTAGGTTTGATATTTATGTTAAGCCTAAACTCAAAATGTCACGCCGAACTTGGTTAGAGGGGTTAAAAAAATTAATACGATGTTTCATTCCCGCGAAAGCGGGAATCTAGTCAACAATGGATACCCGCTTTCGCTGGTATGAAGTTAAGTTGGTTCGGTTTAAGTTGTATCATCTCTTAACCCAGCAATAAATGCGGGGTGACAAATTTGGTTTTTATTAAAAATAATAACAAATAACAAAATTTTTTATTATGAAATTTATCACATTAATATTGTCTGTAACCTTAAGCTTTGCAAATATTGCTTTTGCTGAAGAAAGTAAAAAAAAGGAAGAAAAAAAGGCTACTACAGAGCAAGCTGATTATCAAAAAAAATTAGCAGCACAAGTTGAGGCTTATCAAGGATACCTCAAGAAAATTGAGGAGTTTGAAAAATCAGATAAATTCAAAAAAGATTTGCTTACAACTGATTTTGCGGAAGATATTTCCGTTGGCAAAAAAAATGCACCAATAAAAATAGTTGAATATGCTTCACTTTCTTGCGTTCACTGCAAAGAATTTCACGATAAAGTTTATTACAATCTAAAAAAAGATTTTATAGATAGTGGCAAAGTTTATTATAAATTCAGAAATTTCCCTCTAAACGCACCAGCAGTTAAAGCAACATTGCTTGCTAATTGTGCACCTGAAGCCTCTCGCGCGGCGTTTGTTGGGGCGTTGTTCAAAAGCCAAAGCCAATGGGCTTACACGAAAAATGAATCCGGTTTAATTGATAGATTAAAAACTATTTCTAAAATCGGCGGTTTATCTTCTGAGCAATTTGAGAAGTGCTATAATAATGAGGAAGATATCAAAAAACTTCTAGCTCGCCAGAAAGAAGCAATTGATGGGCTTGGAATTGAATCAACACCTACTATTTTTGTTGATGGCAATAGATATTTAGGCTCTCGCAATTATGAAGATTTCAAAAAAATGCTTGAAGAAAAACTTGCAAATCAGCCAAAAAAGAAAGCAAAGAAGAAAGTTAAAAAAACAAAATCTGATGGAAAAAAACCTGAAGGAAAAAATTGAAAACCTTAACAAGGATTTAGAAAAATTTTCCGCTCCAAAAACCAAACAAAATAATGAAGCACTTAGAGCAGAAAGAGTTCTTGCAGAATTAGTTGCTGGCTTAATTTTTGGAGTTTTTGTTGGCTATCAATTAGATAAATATTTTGAAACAAAACCATTATTTTTAATAATTTTAATAATTTTAGGTCTTGCAGGATCATTTTATAATATTTATAAGCAAGTCTCAAAAAATTGACATTTTATATTTTTATGGCACACAGCCCACTAGAACAATTTAAGGTAAAACCATTGGTAAAGCTAGATGTTGCAGGGTTTGACATCAGCTTTACAAACTCATCTTTAATGCTTTTATTAGTTTTTGGTTTTGTAACATTTTTCTTCACATTTGGGCTAAGAAAAACCTCACTTATTCCAAATCGTTTCCAAGCTACAATTGAGCTCGCATATGATTTTATCGCAAATATGCTGAAAGAAAATGTTGGTGATGCCGGCAAAAAATACTTCCCTTTCGTGTTTAGTATTTTCTTGCTAGTTTTAGGCTGCAATCTAGTTGGAATGCTCCCTTATTCCTTCACCGTTACAAGCCATATCATTGCTACTTTTGCACTCGCTTTATTCGCATTTATAATTGTAAATATTATTGGCTTCGCAAGGCACGGCTTACATTATTTTCATCTTTTTGTTCCGCAAGGCGTTCCAGCTTATATGCTACCTTTAATTACTCCGATTGAATTAATTTCATATTTAATCCGCCCTGTAAGTTTAGGGATTAGGTTAGCCGCAGCAATGACAGCTGGACACATCGTGATGAAGATTTTTGCAGGGTTTATAATCAGCCTCGCATCAATAACCTTAGTATTAGGTGTTGTGCCATTTGCATTTGCAATTGCACTTGTTGGTTTAGAATTATTAGTTGGTTTTATACAAGCATTTATTTTTTCAATTCTTATTTGCATTTATCTTAACGATGCTGTAAATATGCACTGAAATTTTCCCTAAATGTCATTCTTACATAGCGAAGAATCTAGCTTTTAATTTAGATATTTAGCTTCGCTCAAGATGACGCAAAGACAACTTTGCACTCTCCAATGTTCTGATTATTATATAAGTCAGGGTTTTGAAGATGGCAAAAATCATCTAATTTTCAAAATTAACTTAATAAAAGAGGATAAAAATGGAACTTGAAGTATTAAAATATATTGGTGCTGGTCTTTCATCACTAGGTCTAATTGGTGCTGCACTTGGTGTAGGTATGGTTTTCTCAGCTTTCTTGAATGGCGTTGCTCGTAACCCTTCTGCTGAGCCAAAAATGAAAGCACTTACTTTCGTTGGCGCTGCATTCGCGGAAGTTTTAGGCTTACTTGCTTTCGTTACTTCAATGTTGATTTTATTCGTATAATTTTTGGTTTAACCAATATTATAATATAATTTAGTTTATGCCTCAGCTTGAGCAAATTGATAGTTTTACCTCACAGATTTTTTGGCTGTTCGCCTTTTTTGGCTTGATATATTTTTTTATCGCAAAAATGGTTGCACCAAAAATTACAAATATTGTTGACACTAGAGAAACAATGATTTCTGGCAATATTGAAACTGCATCAAAAGCTAAAGATGAGGCTAAAACTCTATTTGAAACCTTAAGCAAAAAGCTCAATTTAGCAAGAAATGAATCTTTTGAAATGGTTTCAAAAGCTAGTAATCAAGCGAATAAATTTTATAATGATGAAATTAATTCAGCTGAACAAAATTTAGTTTTAGAATTTACCAAAGCTGAAAAAGAAATATTACAAGCAAAAGAAGAAGCTCTTGAAATCTTAAAAAAAGAAAGTGCTTCATTTGTTGAAGATGTAATTGGTAAATTTGCTAATTTGAAAGTTGAAAAACAACTTATTGAAAAAGCTCTCTCTATTAAAAATTAAGGCTTTTATTTATGGTGAAAATCTTTAGTGATCCTACATTTTGGGTTGCAATAGCAACATTTAGTTTTTTTGCTTTAGCTTTCAAGCCTATGAAAAACGCCTTTTTTAACGGCGTTGATAGCAAAATTTCAAATATTAAAAAAGCCATAGAAGATGCTGAAAGGCTTAAAAAAGAGGCTGAAGATATTTTGAAAGAAGCTCAAGCAAAATTATCACAAAGTGAAATTGAAGCTAATAACATTATATCCTTTGCGAAATCTCAAGCTGAAGACATCATTAATCGCACTAAAGTAAAATTAGAAAAAGATATTCAAAATCGTAAAAATATCGTGATTTCTAAAATTAAAAGCCTTGAGGAAACTAGCTTAGATGAAATTAAAAAAAATGTATCTGCACTTACAATAATGACTGCCCATACGGTTATTGAAGAAAATCTTTCCGATAACGACTCTATTAATTTAATAGATGATTCTACGCAAAAGCTTACTAAAGTTACGCTTCATTAAAAGATTGGCTAAGATTTGTGCGTTTTGCATTCAAAATAATTTTAGTAATTATTTTTTTCTATCCACTTAATATCTTCGCATCAGCTTGGAATTTACCAAAAGGGAAAATCCAAACTATACATTCCTTTTATTATAATAAAATCACCCAACTTTATGATAGAGAGGGCATAAAACGACCTCAAGGTGATTTTCTAAAATATGAATATAAGCCCTATTTAGGATATGGAATTTTAGAAGATTTAACAATTGGCTTTTCGCCCTCAATGCAAATGGTTCAAGCTAAAACTATCTTTGGAGATTTTACAGATTCCAATTACGGCTTAGTTTTTACAGAGTTTTTTGGCAGAATAAATTTGCTAAGAGAAAATAATCATATTATTTCAACTGAATTAGGATTTGAACTTCCCGGCTTTTATTCATCAAGAGAAACGCCAGAATTTGGCACAAAAGATTTCTTTACTTCCGCAAAAATTTCTTATGGTTTAGGCGGAAGTTTTTACTTTCTCAATTTAGATACTGCTATCAGAAATCGCCCTTACGATAATCTTGATTTTAGAGATGAAAGAGCAGGCGTGCAATCAATAAATACAGCAAAAATAGGCCTTGATTACAAGCAAGAATATAAAGTTGAGCTTGGCGTTATGCATACAAAATCCTTGAGTAATTACGCCAGATTTACCAACACCGCCAGATATGGCTTTGATGTAACAAGAAGTGAGATAAATCTAATTAAAAAAATCGGTCAGAGTGAAGTTGTAATTGGCTTTATGCGGGATATTGAAGGCAGAAATGTTGGAAAAAGCAGAATTACAATGCTTTCACTTCGTAAAAGTTTTTGAAATATAATTTTATTTTGCTATTTTACATTAGTGAAACTCTATCAATGTCACCCCGCAATAAATGCGGGGTGACAATATCGCTTGTAAAATATTTCTTAAAATAGATTTTTCTATGCCAATAAACTCAATAAATAAAACTAAAAAAATTGGCGAGCACCTTATTGAAAAAGGCCAAATCAAAGAAAATGACATTCTGCAAGCCTTAGAAAGACAGCTCAAAACCAAGGCAAAACTTGGAGAGATTTTACTTGCAGATGGCAAGCTTTCCGCCTTCAAATTTTACAGAGAATTAGCAGATCTTAAAAAAATGCCATTTATTGATCTTGATAAATATTCAATAAATTTAGATATTATTGAGGAAGAATTACAGGCAGAATACATTGAAAAACAATATGTTCCGTTTGATCAAGCTGATGGGAGACTGATGATTGCAACCTCAGACGCCGATGAAAAACAAGATGAATATTTAAGAAATAAATTCGGTGATTGCGATATTTTTCTAACCTCCCCTTATGATATTTTGTGGACTTTACAAAAAAGATTTTCACAAAAAGATAGTTTAGAGGCCGCTGAAATGGTGAGTAAAAACTTACCAAATTTCTCTAGCAAAAAGAGTTTTTTTAGTGGTTTTAATGGCGTAATTTCAGCAATTATTTTTGCAGCGTTTTTATTTTCACTTCAATATAAAATTGTTTTTTATAGCTTTATATTTTTAGTAAATATTTTTTTCCTAAGCGTTATTGCTTCAAAATTTTACTTTATTTATAAGGGCTATAAATTTGAAAAAACTCACTCAGAAATTGAAGAAAAAAACTTCTCTGAATACAAAAATAATTCTGAATATTTCCCTGTTTACTCAATATTAGTGCCACTTTTTAAGGAAAAGGAATTAACGATAAATCAGCTAATTAAAGGAATTAAGAAAATTGATTATCCGCAGGAAAAACTAGATGTAAAATTGATCGTTGAAATTGATGATATTGAAACAATTGAAGTAATAAAATCCCTCAAACCTTCAGCGAATTTTCAGATTATTAGAGTTCCTCATTCTCTGCCGAAGACCAAGCCAAAAGCCTGTAATTACGCCTTAAAATATTGCAAAGGTGAGTTCGTAACAATCTATGATGCGGAAGACCAACCTGATATTTACCAAATCAAAAAGGCCTTGATGAATCTAGAAAAAAACAACGGCAAATTGGCCTCAATTCAAGCGAGATTGAATTTTTATAATAAAGATGAAAATCTTTTAACCTCTCTTTTTGCAATGGAATATGCAACTTGGTTTGAATATCTTCTATATGGCTTGAAATCTCTAGGTTTACCAATTCCACTTGGCGGAACGAGTAATCACTTTCCTACTAATACCTTGAAAACATTATATGCTTGGGATGCTTACAATGTTACCGAAGATGCGGATCTTGGCGTTAGAATTGCAGTTTCAGGCCTAGAAACCAACCTAATAAACAGCACTACTTATGAAGAAGCACCCATAACGCTGAATAATTGGATAAAGCAAAGAACACGCTGGCTTAAAGGTCATCTGCAAACATTTTTAGTAAATATAAAAAATTATAAAGTTCTACAAAAAAACATTGGAAATAAAGGGATTTTTGGTTTGTTTTATTTTATCGCCGCACCTTTTTTAGTTTATTTGCTAATTCCTTTCACGATTTTAACCAGCTTAATTTCACTAACTTTTAGTGATGGTCTGCCTGATTCACTTATAGATTTTTGCTTGTTCAACCTATATTTCGGCGTGCTGATACATTTTGCATTGGGTGTATTTATTATTGCAAAAAATAAATGGTGGAGCAATATTATCTCAACGCTTTATTTTCCATTTTACTGGGCGTTACATTGCCTAACTTCCTACTTTGCACTAATCGAATTGATTAGAAAGCCACATCATTGGAATAAAACTGAACACGGCCTTTCTTCCCTAACGCCAGATATATTAAAATAATTTTTTTGAGTTATTTTTAAGTAAAATCAAAAAATAAAACTTATGAAAAGAGCATTAATTGTAGATGATTCACCAACGGTTAGAGCAATTATAAAATCTACTATGGACGGAATGGGTTTTGAATGCATAACTGCACAAGATGGCCAGAAAGCCATAAAAATATTAGGTGAGCAGGTAGTTGATATAATAATTACTGATATAAATATGCCTAATATGGATGGTATTACTTTGATAAAAGAGCTCAGAAAGCAAAAAAATTCTCAATACACACCAATTCTGGTTATTTCAACGGAAGGTAATAACGATATTAAAACGCAAGGCAAGCAAGCTGGGGCTTCTGGCTGGATAGTAAAACCTTTCCAACCTGATGTTCTACAAAATGCCGTTACTAAACTTTGTATGCTGTGAAAAATGTAATTACCGCAATTGGCCTGATGAGTGGCACTTCCGCTGATGGAGTTGATGCTTCAATTATTTCATCTGATGGCGAAAAAGTTATTTCCTTTGGGCAAAATTATTATTTGCCTTATGAGTATGAGTTAAAATCAAAAATTCATTCACTATATAATCTCAAAGAAAAAGCTGATAAAAATTTTATAAAACAAGTTGAGGAAGAAATAACCTATCAGCATATCAAGGCTGTTTTTGAGCTTCTTGAATTACTTGACAAAGACGATGTAAAGCCTGAAATTATTGGCTTTCACGGGCATACAATTGATCACCAACCGCAAAGAAAATTCACTTGGCAAATTGGCGATGGCAATTTGCTTGCCAAAAAAACTGGCATAAATGTAATCTATAATTTTAGGGCTAATGATATCGCAAATGGCGGTCAAGGTGCACCTGTAATTCCAATATATCATAAAGCGATAATTGATGAAAAATACTATCCAGCGATAGTGCTTAATGTGGGTGGCGTTTCAAACATAACTTATATTGATGATAAAAATTTAATTGCGTTTGATGTAGGTGCCGGAAACGCTTTGATTGATGATTTTTTGCGTCAAGAAGGCAGGTTTCAATATGATGAAGGGGGCAGATTTGCCCTACAAGGTAGCCCAAATTTTTCAGTAATTTCTGAAATTTTGCAAGATGATTTCTTCAAAAAACCTTATCCAAAATCTTTAGATAGAAATGAATTTAGGCAAAAAGTTTTTGATATTTTACAAAAAAATAATACACAAATTTTTTACGATAAAGTTGCGACCATAGCTGAAATAACTGTGCAATCAGTGTTAGAAGGGATTAAATTACTTCCTCAAAAACCAAAATATTTATTTTTCTGCGGCGGTGGTGCTAAAAATTTCTACTTCCTAAAAAGATTATCTGAAATTTTAGAAAATACAAAAGTTGAGCCAATCAGCATTGTAAATGAAAGGCTGGATACAGATTATATAGAATCACAAGGGTTTGGATTTTTGGCAGTTCGCTCAATGCTAAATAAGCCAATAACTTTTAGCTCAACAACTGGTGTTAGCTTGTCTTCGGCAGTTGGCGGCGTTTTTTGTCCAGCTTAATTCTTCCCCTCTTTTTAAGAGGCTCAGAATAAACCTTCACATATTGCCTTAAAGCATCATCTAAATTATCGCCAAGCCCTCTAAAAAAGTGATCACCACCTCTAATAATACGATAATCAACTTCTATATCTTTTTGCGAATTTAATTTATCAGCAAGTTTGCGAACGGCAGGCTCATCAACAATACTATCTTCATCACCCTGCACTATTAAACCAGAGCGAGGACAAGGAGAGAGGAAACCAAAATCATACATATTAGCTGGCGGAGAAACGCATACAAAGCTTTCAAGCTCTGGCCTTCTCATAAGTAACTGAAAGGAAATCCACGCACCGAAAGAAAATCCAGATATCCAAAAAGTTGAAGCGTCAGGGTTCATTTTTTGAAGCCAATCCAAGCAAGCAGCCGCATCTGTAAGCTCACCAATTCCATTATCAAAAGTGCCTTCAGATTTTCCAACCCCACGAAAATTAAAACGCAAAACAGAAAAACCATTCACCGCAAAAGCCTTATAAATGCTATACGCAACCTTATTGTTCATTGTGCCACCATGTTTTGGATGTGGGTGTAACACTAACGCTACTGGGGAATTTCCATCATCATTATGATGATATCTTCCTTCAATTCTGCCCGCTGGGCCTGGTATAATAACTTCAGGCATATTAATACCTCAAAAAATTTGCGATTTATAATATATGGATTGTGCTATAACTACTTTATTACATTTTGTAAATAATAAGGTTGCCTCTTAATCAAGTTAAATTATTGAAATAAATTCAAAAAGAAATATAACTCTAAAAATTAGAGCTAATCTTACAACTAATGTTCAAAAAAATTATAGAAGAAGTAGATTCATTTTTCTCAAGAGACCCCGCCGCAAGAAGCAGGCTTGAGGTTATTTTGTGCTATCCCGGCTTTCACGCAATTATATTTCATCGTCTTGCACATTGGTTTTGGAAAAAAAACTTCAAAACCCTTGCAAGATTTATCTCTGCATTTTCAAGATTTCTTACAGGTATTGAAATTCACCCTGGTGCAACACTTGGCAAAAACCTATTTATTGATCACGGAATGGGCGTTGTGATTGGTGAAACCGCAGAAATTGGCGATAATGTAACCATATATCATGGCGTAACTTTAGGCGGAGTTTCCCCGCAAGATATCGCAAAAGGTGCAAAACGCCACCCAACTATCGGCAATAATGTTATAATTGGCTCTGGTGCTCAATTACTTGGTGCAATTAATGTTCGTGAAGGTTCAAAAATTGGCTCAAATGCGGTGGTTATTTCTGATGTTGAGGAAAACGCCATAATGGTCGGAATTCCAGCTAGAAAAGTTGTTAAGAAATCTGAAATTATAAACTCAGAAAAATTTTCTGCTTATGCAGCAACTTCGGCTGGCGATATAGATTCAAGGCAATTATTAATTGATGAGCTTTCTAAACAAGTTCTGCAATTATCTAAACGCTTAGAAGAAATTGAAAAAAACAACAAAGAAGCCGAAAAAACCGCTAAGGGTTGGGTTTCCAACTAGCTACTGGTTAATTGTTGATAGTTTATGGTAATTTTTATAATCAACTATCAACCATAAACCATCAACAAAATTATGCTCCTAACTTCTAAAGGAAGATACGCCGTTATGGCACTTGTAGATATTGCGATGCAGGTTAAGCAATCTGATAATGATTTTTCTAAAATTATCAGTCTAGCCGATATTTCCGAACGCCAAAATATTACAATTCCTTATCTTGAACAAATTTTTTCCAAGCTAAAAAATGCTGGAATAGTTAAATCCTCAAGAGGCCCTGGCGGCGGCTATAGCCTTGCAAAACCCGCAAATGAAATCCATATTTCTGAAATTATAAATGCAGTTGATGACAAAATAAAAATGGTTCGTTGTAACAGCGAAGAAAATTCTGGCTGCCTTGCAACTAAGGCAAAATGTGCAACTCACGATTTATGGGATAATTTAGAAAATTATGTTGATGGTTTTTTTCAAAAAATCTCTCTTACTGACGTTATTGAAAAAAGATTTGGAAATTGTGGGTAGGGTTTAGGATTAATCCATAAAAAATTTCTCCCCCTGCTTGCGGCGGGAGATTAAGAGGGGGGCTAAACATAAAATAAAAAACTTAGGTTAGGAAAAAGTAAGCCAAGTCATAACCCTTCACTAATATTTTATAAATAATGCCCCCACCCTAACCCTCCCCCGTAAACAGGGGAGGGAATTAAAAGCAACTCTCAACACCCAAATACCACCACTATGTATGAAAATTTAATTTTACAAGAATTTGAATTAAACGCTCTAATCGCCTGTGAAATTGAGTTTTATCTTGAACCCTGCCCAACCAGAAATTCCGATCAAGAAAAAGATTTCCTTGCAAAATTACTGCTAGAATTTTCTAAAACTAATATAAAAATTCATCGTTTGGATAAAGAAGTTACCGAAGGGCAGTTTGAAATTTCTCTAACCCCACAAAAGCCAAATATCGCAATTAATGAGATTAATTGGACAAAAGAATTTATTTCTAAAACCGCTAAAGATGAAGGATACCAAGCTATTTTTGAGGCAAAACCACTTCAAGATTTGCCGGGCTCTGGGCTTCATATACATATTTCATTGGTTGATAATTCTGGCATTTCCGCCCTTAAAAGAATTGATGAAAAAACTGAAAGCGAAACAATGCTTTATGCAATTGGTGGATTATGCGATACAATGCTCAAAAACTTCATTTATTTTGCACCTAACGAAAATTCCTATTTAAGATTTACTTCTGATAGAAACAATCATAAGCAAGCAAACCCAATGGTTTCACACAATAACGCACCAGTTAATGTAAGCTGGGGCGGGAATAATCGCACTACTGCTATCAGAATTCCAGCCAGCACTATCGATGAAAACTCTCGGCACATTGAACACAGAGTTGCAGGCGCCGATGCAAACCCCGCAGATGTTATAAATAAAATTTTAGAAGGTGTTTATTTAGGGCTTAAAGAAAAAATTATTCCACCTCAAAAAATATATGGCAATGCTTATGATAAGCAATATCAAGCTGAGCTTCAACCCTTTCCTAAAACCCTTTCTGAAGCATTAAAATTAAGCAAAAAATTTATGAATTGAGATTATTAGCAACGAAAAAACCACATTCTTTCAATATTTAATTTTATTTATAACAAATCTTGCCAAAACCCCTTCCAAATAGAGGTTTTTTGTGGTATTATACAGACTGTATAGAAGCTTTGTTCAGAGTTAATTTAGGTATTTAACCCAAATTAGTTTTTAATTCTAGGTTGATTACCTAAATTAATCTGAAACAGGCTCTATTGATGAGTACTTACAAAAAGCGTAGTTTTTTAGAGATTATCTTTGATAGTTGTAGCTCAGGGAAGAATGTTCTTAGGGGGCTTGAACTTCTCACCCATGAAACCCGCAGAGGCCCTATATTTGATGGTAGCTACTTCCTTATCCCACTTCAAGTTGGCATAGAAACAAAAAGAAAAATTTTTATAGATTTCCTTGAAACTGAACTTTCAAACTTTGACAAAAATGGCGCCTTCCACGAATTTTATAGACGCAATAAAGATAAAATATATTTCGTAGAAACTGATATTTCTCAGGCCTATAAATTCTATTTTATGATGCGTGCCTTCAAAATTATTGACGAAAATAATTTGAAAGAAAAAGTTTTTAATGAATTACAAAAATTTACTGAAAAATATTATCCAGAAAGACTTTCATCGCTTACTTATGAAAGAGTTAGAGATGATTATAGATTAATTAGGCTTCAGCTTGAAACAGCCTATAAATTTTATCAAAAAGAATTGCAGAGAGTCTATCAAACCATTGAATTTCAGGATAGAATTAGAGGCCTTGATGATAGACTTATTGTTGAAGATTTCAAACAGGCCGAAAGGCTTAAATTATCAAGAACCTTTCAAAAAACTATGAAGGCTTTACCAGAATCAACTCCTTTTATTTTACAGGCAATTTACACCAGCGTAATTACTTCAAACAGCCTAAAAAACGATGATGAATTTACAATTTTTAGGCTTGATAAAGGTGAGGAAGCTATTGAAAATTTCTTACTTTCTAAGCGTCGTGAAACCAACAAAGGCCTTGTAACGCTTGTAATTTCTGAAGATGTTGGTGCTAGAAAAAAAATCCAAGATTTACGCAGAAGAAGTAATAATACGATATTCGTTTTAAGCAGTTATGGCCTTGCTTTTGCACTTAAAAATCTTGGACTGATTGAAGATATGAGCGAAATTGTTGACCCTTCTATTTTGGAAAATATTAATAGCAGAAAAAAGGATAATCGCAGGAGAGAAAGAAAAGGCAAAACATTCAACGATCAAGATGTGAAAGAGCCTGAAATTGAGGAAAAATGGGCGTTACGACTAGTTGAAGTTATAAATCGCGGTTATTGGAAAAACTTTGATTTTAATTCACTTAGTGATGAGGAAAAAAAATTAGTAGAATTTGAAAGACAAAAACTCTCTAAAACAAGGCAAACCCTAAAAGAGCAAATAAAGATATTTCAGCAAAATTCAGTAATTTCTCAGCAAAAAATTTCTTTGGATAATCAAAAAGATAAAATTAATAAATTTAATCACAGCCAGAAACTTCAGGATCATGAAAGAATAAATTATAGAAATCATGAATCTGAAATAATGAGCCAAATTGGTGAAATTGAACAAAGAGAATTAGAACAAATTCAAAATCTTCAAAAATCAAAAATTAATATTAAGGGTAGAATTTTTAATGGCGATGCTTTTATTTAGAGTTTAATAATTTTGATTTTATTGGTTCAAAGCTAGTGCGGTGATATTTGCAGATGCCATATTTTTCTATTGCGTCCAGATGTTCTTTAGTTCCGTAACCTGCGTTTTTTAGCCAATTATATTGCGGAAATTCTATATCTAAATCTTCCATAATTTTATCACGAGTAACCTTCGCAATTATTGAAGCCCCTGCAATTGAGAGCGATTTTGAATCACCTTTTACTATTGGAACAATATTTGCATTTGGATAATCAAACCCTTTATTTCCATCAACCAAAACAATATTCGGGGATTCTCTGAGGTTTGAGATTGCTTGCTTCATAGCAAGAATTGTTGCCTGCAAAATATTTACTTGATCAATAACTGATTCTTGAATTATACCTAAACCAAAATTATGATTATCAATCAGATGGTTAAATAAATAATCTCGCCTTTTTTTGGAGAGCTTTTTGGAATCATCTAACCCCTCTGGAATTTGTGATCTATTTAGGATTAACGCACAAGCCACCACAGGCCCAGCTAAAGGCCCCCTGCCCGCTTCATCAACCCCGGCGATAATTCCGCTGTAATTATTTTCAAATTCTAAATTAGGCATAGTATAAGCTCAAATCGCAAAGAAAAAAGCCCTGATAAAACAGGGCCTTAATGTAAAAACATAATGTAAATTTAACATTACCTTGAGAAGAATTCTGTTACGAGGTTAACTTCCATCTTAACAGGGTAAGGCACTTCGTGAGAAGCTGGATTTCTTAAGAAAGTTCCTTTTTTAGCTTTCAAATCAACTTCAAGATATTCAGGGATATTTCTCTCAGGAGTTTCAGTCGCTTCAACTACAATTGGAATGTTTTTTGAAGATTCTTTAACTTCAATAACATCACCAGCTTTAACTTGATAACTTGGAATATTAACACATTTGCCGTTAACTAAAATATGCTTATGATTTACAAACTGGCGAGCAGCGAAAACAGTTGGAACAAAATTCATTCTATAAATAACAGCATCAAGCCTTCTTTCAAGAAGCGCTATGAAGTTTTCACCCGTATCACCTTTTTGTCTAAGAGCTTCTTTAAAGATTTTTCTAAATTGTTTTTCACCGATATTTCCGTAATAGCCTTTCAATTGTTGTTTTGCGTTAAGCTGCTTACCGAAGTCAGAACTCATTCTTTTTCCAATAACTGGCCCGTGTTGACCCGGAACGAAGTTTCTTCTCTCATAAGGGTCTTTTTCTCTACCCCATAAATTTACGCCTAAACGACGAGAAATTTTATATTTTGCTGATAATCTTTTTGACATTTTAATAATCTTTTTGGGTTAATAACCTTCTTACTTCATCAAGGCTTAGTTCTAAATATTTATATAGAATGCTCAATTAAGTATCCTGCAAGCAGGCAAAGAATGCCTAGCTTTCTTAATTATATTTTTCACCCTGTCAAGCAATTTAACCTTGACTTGTAAATAATAATATAGTTATACAAATAGCAAAAATATGGTTAGGCTTTCTAAGCCCTAGCCCCAAACCTCTAATACCTAAAAAATATGCAGCCTTTAATGCCTAAAGCAACCGCCGTTTGGTTGATTGAAAACACGCAACTTACCTTTGATCAGATCGCTGATTTTTGTGGTTTGCACCCACTTGAAGTGCAGGGCATCGCAGATGGTGATGTTGCAAATGGAGTTATTGGTATGGATCCAGTTCTCAAAGGCATCACAAGCCGTGAATCTATTGCAATCGCTGAGAAAAACCCTGATGCGAAAGTTGAGTTTGTAAGCGATTATAAAGATTATATCAGCGTTGAAAAGAAACGCAAAAAGAGCAAATATACTCCAGTTGCAAGAAGACAAGATAAGCCAGATGCAATCGCTTGGTTGGTTAAAACCCACCCAGAACTTACTGATATGCAGATTTCAAAACTTATTGGAACTACTAAAAAAACCATTGAAGATATCCGAAATAGAACTCACTGGAATATGGCAAACCTTAAACCAAGAGACCCAGTTTTACTTGGTATTTGCACGCAAACCGCCCTTGAAGCCGCAATCTTCAACGCTAAATCAAAAGCTGGAAATGAAAATTTAGAGGCTAACACCAAGCAAGAAAAGAAAGTAGCTGGTTAGTTTGTTCTAACTTACTTTACCTTCTGAATGTCACCCCGCATTTATTGCGGGGTTTAGATTTGTGTTTTAATAGCTTAATTTTAGATTTAGTAAAATCTACATCTTAATCAAACTGAGGAATTCTGATCTAGTTTTGTCGTTAGTTTTGAACAACCCACGCACTTGGCTTGTAACGGTGCTTGTTTCAGTTTTATGCACGCCACGAGTTGTCATACATTGGTGTTTTGCATCAATTACAACCGCAACTCCCTTAGGGTTAAGAGCTTTTTGAATAGAATCTGCGATTTGTGCCGTTAGAGTTTCTTGAGTTTGCAAGCGTTTTGCATAACAATCTAAAAGCCTAGCGATTTTGCTAATCCCAACCACTTTTTTATTAGGAATATAAGCAATATGTGCAACACCTAAAATTGGTGCGATATGATGCTCACAATGAGATTCTAACCTCATATTCTTAAGCAAAACCATTTCATCATAGCCTTCAACTTCCTCAAAAGTGCGGGATAAAATTTCTTCAGGATCTTCCTGATAGCCAGAAAACCATTCCTCATAAGCATCAACAACCCTTTTTGGCGTATCAATTAAACCCTCGCGATTAGGGTTATCACCTGCCCAGCGAAGAAGAGTTTTTACCGCTTCCATTGCCTCATCTTTAGAAGGCCTAGAAATTTTCTGAGTTTTATTTTTCTGATTTTTTGCCATTTAGTTTTACATTTTGTTACTATTCAAATAGTCTTTTTTCAAATATCTTCAAGGCTATAAAGCCTTAGTTACTAAAGTTTAATTATTCGTGAAAAAACATCAAGCCAAACCACCTTGACTTCATACCCGCGAAAGCGGGTATCTATAGCAAGATTCCCGCCTTCGCGGGAATGAAAGTGGTTGGTTAAATTTATTCGCGAAAAAATTGTTTTGTAACAGAAATACTGCGAACTGATTTAAGCGGAACTTCAGGCTTATCCACTTCAACTTTTGCACTTCTAACCTGTTGATAAGAAAGGCAGATTTTACCGATTTTCTCACAAACAAATTCAATTAAATGGTTATCACCATTTTCGAGCAAAGCGGTTATTTCATCGCAAATCGGGTGGTAATTCATCGTATCATTAATATTATCAGAGTTGCAAGAATTTCCCTCGTCATAATCCATTTCAATATTTACAACCAGTCTCTGCTGACGCAATTTTTCATTATCATAAACGCCGATTGTAGTTTTTGCAGTTAAATCTTTTATTTTTAATAACATCGGAATTAGTAGTTTTTTGCCTTATTACATTAAATGTTGGCCACTATCTACAAAAATATTAGCACCAGTTATATTTTTGGCTTTATCAAGATATAAAATCGCCTCTAAAACATCTTCAATTTCTGGTTTTCTTTTAAGTGGCAAAGTTTTAGCCTTTTCATTTATCTTATTGATATCCCAAAATTTTGAGGGCAGAAGAAGCCCAATAGAAACCGCATTAACCCTTACAAAATCGCCAATTTCTTTAGCAACCATTTCAGTAAAATTCGCAAGAGATTTTTTACTTAAAAGATATGCGAAATAGGCGTTAGAGTTGGTTTTTATGTAGCTATCCAGAATATTGATAACATGCCCATTTTGATTATTATTTTTGCAGTAATTATAATATTTTTGCGTCAAAAAAAATGGAGCTTTGAAGTTAATTGCAAAATGTTTATCAAAATTTTCCTCATCAGTTTCAGCGAATGAGAACTTCTCAAAAATAGAGGAATTATTCACCAATAAATTTATGTTTTTATAATCAGAAAAAATTTTATTAAGAGAGTCTAAATTTTTAATTTCAGATAAATCGCATTTAACCAAAATACATTCCCTACCCTGCCCTTCAATTATTTTTGCAGTGTTTTTAGCTTCCTCAGCGGAATTTTTATAGAGTAAAATTATATTATAACCTTCTTCCGCAAGCCTAATACTAATTGCCTTACCAACCCTAATTGCACCACCTGTAATTATCGCAAATTTTTTCATAAATTAACTTAGAGTTTTATTTTTTTTTGTTATAATGAAATGTAAATAGAAACATATAAACAAATGCATAATTACATTTTATTAATTGCGATAGCTTTTTTTAGCATTTCAGCAAATGCTCAATTTGTGAAAGATGAAAAAATCTTATCAAAAGATCAAAAAATTGTCTGCAACCAAGATGAAATCAATAGAAGGGTTAAAGAGCTTGATATTTATAGCAACCAATTTTCTGATATTACTAGCAAAATTATTGAGGCAGCTAAACAAAATCCAGACCAAAAAAAACTAAAAGAATATGGTGAATCTTTAAGGCCAAGAATGCTTGAATTAGTTGAAAATTTAAGCAAAGGCAGAACTTATCTTAAAAATAATTGTGGGTTTGAATATAAATCCCCTAAAGCTAGGCAGATGCAAGAATTACTAAATACCGATAAAAAACCATCAGAAAAATACTCCCCAAAAGATGCTTATTAACTTAGGGTTAAAAGCAGTAAATCCAGATATACCCTAAGTTGAGATATATAAAATTTAATTAAAATTTTATAGTTTTGTTAACCTTTTGTTAATAATTTATTTGTATAATAATTATAGTTTTTAATTAATCTATAAGTAAAAGTTATGACAAATGAACTAGAAATTATCAAAAGCCAATTTTCCAAATTCTTTGAAGAATCTAATGACCCTATTTTAGATAAACTAAAATGTGAGGTTAAAAATTTTTTAGATAAAATGAATAATGATAGAAACTCTGAAAGCGATGCACCAGCCTATGTTTATAGAATTGATACAAAATGGCTTACGGATAATCAAACAGAAAACCTAGTGAACATTTCAGAAAATCAAGCAAAGAAATATCAAAATTTAGTTACACAATTTTTAGAAAAATCTACTGATAGTATGCCAGTAATAAATTTAGAAAGTGAATTAATTGAAAGTGATGGGAATGTAAAAACTAATCTAGGAGCATTAAAACAAAATTTACAAACTGGTTCCATAATAATAATATCGCCAGAATTTGAAGATCGCATAAATACACAAGGAATAAAAATTGATAATAAGGAATTTAAGGATATTGAAGCATTATTAAAATATCTTGGCGCTAGTGAATCGGTTAATAAAGAATTTAAGATGACGCCAGAATTATCTTCTGCAATTTGGGATTTTATAGAAAGTAAAGAAAATGACAAAAGTCTAATAAATGAGCTAAGGCAACAAGATCCTCTCATTAGCTTGATAAATCTATCTAATAAAAATGGTAATAATTATTTAAAGACACTTAACGAAGCATTAGAAGATGCTTGCGTTTGCAATACTTTTGAAAGAAAAAATTTATGCAATACAAAAAATAGTGGTTCTACTAGAGAATGAAAACCGCTTAAATTCTATGTTAAGACAAACTCAACACCAAAATTCCTTACAAAATATAGAGCAATTAGATTTTAAACTTTTAGAAATAATATTTAAAGATGCTCTGGACCCCAAAAAAAATAATGGAGACCCTAAAAAATTTCTTGAAGATAAAATTAAAAATATAGAAGAAGATAAAATGACACCAGAACAGAAATATATAAAAGATTTTTTAGAAAGCACCGATAAGAATTATATCAAGAGTAATATTAAAATGAGAATTCAACAATTTAAGAGTTGTGACTGTCAAGAAAAACAAATTCTTTCATTAAATAATAAATTAAATCTTGATGGTATAACACTCTCATCAGATTGGTTAACACACAAAGGATTAAATAATAACCCATCCTCAAGAGAAATTGGTTAAAACAAACTTACTATCTACCCTTTGGGGCAGTTGAATCCATAACATTTTTAACGATATTTCCAACAAATCTTGTAAAAGGTGTGGATTGAATCCAGACTTTTCCGGGGCCTTTGATGCTGGTTAAAAATAAATCCTCACCGCCAAAAAAAATATTTTTGAAACCCTTGATTAGTTTTATATCAAAATCCATATCAGCGGAAAAACCAACCAAAGAGCCAGTATCAATATAAATAAGCTCATCTTTTGCGAGAGTTTTTTCTTCAACGCCACCTGCTGCGTGGATAAAAACCATTCCATCACCAGAAAGTTTTTGCAGAACAAAACCTTCACCGCCAAATAATCCGAAACCAATTTTTTTACTGAAACCAAATTCAACTGCAACACCCTTCGCACCGCACAGAAAACTGCCCCTTTGACAGAGTAACTTTCCACCAATTTCCTGCAAATCAATAGCTGAAATTCTTCCCGGATAAGCCCCTGCAAAAGCCACAGATTTTCTAGAATTAGAATTATTTGTATAAAAAGTTACGAATAAATTTTCATCAGAAAATGCACGCTTTCCAAGCCCCACTAATGTGCCAATAACACCAGAATGTTTCTCACTGCCATCACCAAGTTTAGTATCAAACTGAATACCTTCCTGCATATACATAAGCGTTCCGGGTTCAGCAATCACAACCTCTTTAGGGTCAAGAATAACCTCAACATACTGCAAATCTGCACCTTTTATCTCATAATCAATTTCATGGGCTTTTCTTCTCATAAAATATTTAATTTGTTTTGAATTATTTTAGTTTAGACTAAAATAATAAAAACTAAAAAATCAAAATGAGCGTTAATAAAGTGCATAAAAGAAATATTTTTGCGATAAATCCGCAAGATAATTATTGCGAGATTTTGGCGAGCAAAGCACTTGAAATATTTGGAGTTAATAATCTGGCAAAAACAAGGATTTTCTTACCATCAAGGCGTTCAGTCGCAATTTTAAAAAATGAATTTGTTAAGCAATCAGGCAATAAATCAATAATACTGCCTAAAATACAGGCTATTGGCGATATTGACGAGCTTGAAACAAGCCTTGAAACACTTAATAATTCTGAAAATATTGAGAATTTAATCAACCAAAAAGCAAAAAAATTAAGAGTAATTTCAAGACATCAAGAAATTTTAATTTTAACTGATATAATCAGAAAATCTAGGGAGTTTGGAGCAGGTGGGCTTAATAACGCAAGAAATATTTCAATGCATCAAGCGTTAAAATTAGCGGAATCACTCCTTGAGATTCTTGATGATCTAAAAAGATATAAATCGATAAATGATAATTTAGTTGAAGACTACTTTGCAGAACTCTCAAAACACAAGCAAATCAGTGTTAATTTTGTAAATTTTATCAGAGATGAATATCCAAAAATTTTAGAAAATAAGGGCTTCACAACGGCTATTGATAAAAGAAACCAAATATTAGATAATTTTACAAAAAATATAAAAACAGATGATAAAATTATTATCGCAGGAACTTTAGGAACTTTAAGCAACACAAGAGAATTAATAAAAAAAACTCTCACACTAAAAAATGGATATTACTTCTTGCCCTTCATTGATTTGGATTTTAATTTCAATGAAAACTCTGATAATAAAACGCACCATCAATTCTTAGTTTATAAAAACCTAGAACAGCTTAATGTTTCTGCAGCTGAGATAGAAATTTTAGGCTCAAATAAAAATGACAAATCAGCTATTATTAATAAAATTTTTTCAGAAAATAATAAAATTGAAAATGCCGAAAATTTTGTAAAAATTATTGAGGCTGAAAATTTATCGGAAGAAGCAAAAATTCTCGCTATAATTTTACTAGAAAACCTGTCTCAGAATAAAAGCTCAGCACTAGTTACTAACAATAGAAATTTAGCACGATTCGTAAGTTTATATCTAAAAAAATGGAATATAAATATTGATGATTCAGCGGGCAAAAATTTTCTTGATAGTAATGAAGGGAATTTTCTAATTTCAACCCTTAATTTAATTTCTAAAAAAAATATAATTTCATTTCTTTCACTTCTTAAAAATGATTTATCTTTGCAAGAAATTTCAAAATCAAAAAAAGATTTTTTAATCAGTCAAATTGAGGAAGCATCTCGTAAAAGCAATATAAAAAATATTTTTGATTTAAGAAATTTTTTAGAGGAAGAAGCAAAAATTATTTTCTTTGAGGCTTTTGAAATAATTGAAAAATACAGAGATAAATTTAATTATAAAATCGATGAAATTTTTGCGGATTTAGAAACTTTAATAAAAAAATTCTCTCAAAATGAAATGATTTTTGGTGAGGAAAACTTTATAGAATCCTATGAGATTATTGAATTTATCAAGAAATCCAGCCTTGATTTTCCACTCGCTGAGTTGGATTTTTTAAGCAATCTAGCGGAAAGTTTTTTCTCTGGAATAAAAATCCGTGCCAAATATGGCGTTACTTCAAAAATAGCAATTTTAAGCCCTATTGAGGCCCGCTTAACCAATTATGATTGTTATATTTTAGGCGGTTTAACTCAGGGAAGCTGGCCTAGAGAAAGGTTTTCAGTATGGCTTACAGATAAAATGAAATCTGATGCAGCACTTCCAAATTCTGATTTTTTTGCCTCACTTGCTAATCACGATTTTGCAAATTTACTGCACTCTAAAAAAGTTTTTTTAAGCTTCAGCCAAAAAGAAAATGGGGAGCTTAACACGGAATCCCCTCTAGTAACAAGAATCAAAGCCTTCGCTGAAGCTAATAATATAAATTTTTCAGATAAATATTATAAAAATTTACTGAATGAATTTGAAAACATTCATTTGGAAAAATCTCCTAAAACACAAAACAAGCCATATCCTAAGCCAGATATTTCATATCGCCCAAGAGTAATTTCCGCAACTGAGTTTGAGACTTTAATCGCAAATCCTTACGAATTTTATGCAAAAAAAATCTTAAAATTAAAACAACTTGATGAACTTGAGAGAGAATCAGATGCTAAAGAATATGGAAATTTTATACATAAAATAATGGAGGAATTTTCTAATTTTCATCAACTAGAAATTGAAAAAATTACCTTAGAAAATTTTAACAATATCATAGCGAAAATTTATAATGATTTTTTAGCAAAAAATCTTGCGAATGAAACTTGGCTGCTAAAAACATCAATAATGGCTAAAGAAATTGTTAAAATTGAGAGAAATATTTGTGTTTGTATTGAAAAAATAATCAATGAAAATAGCGGTAAAACCACAATAAACATCGGTAATTTTGAAGTTTTAATAAAATGCAAAGCTGATAGAATTGAAATTTTAGAGGAAAATAATTATTCAATAGCTGATTATAAAACTGGCAATATTCCAAACGGAAAAGACTTTAAAAACCATAAAAAGCCACAAATTTTGATAGAAGCTGTTGTTCTAAAAAATAATGGTTTTGATTTCCAAAAAGAAAGCCCAACAGAAGAAATAAATTTAGATAAAATTTATTATTACAAACTCTCTAAATCTAGCGAATATCCAGTAAGAAAAGAATATAATTTGCCTATTTATGAAATGATAATAGCAAACTTAAACAATTTGTTAGAGGATTTTTTTAACCCTCAAAAGCCCTTTTTAGTGTGCCCAAGAAATGATATAAAACCATCACACAGAAATTATTTTCACCTAGAGAGAATATAGATTTTATTTTCAAAGATAATTTTTTGGTTTATAATAAGAAAAAATATATTTCAAAATGTATAACAACGGCATAGACTCAAAATTCATTAAAAAACAGGCTTTTTTAGCTATTTTTGTCTTTTGGTTTTGTGCCTGCCTAGTGCTTTACACTGTCAATAAAACTTTTTTTGAATATGATTACTCAAAAGTCAGAGATTATGGCACTTCAACAAATAATGTTGCATTCTTAAACAGCCATAGCGAAGCTAAGAGAGTTTTTATAAAATCTTACGAATTTGTATCATCTGGTGTCGCTATAATTTATGGTAAAGTCGCCAGTTTTACTCAAATTATGTTCAAAGAAATTGTTAAAAAACCATCTTTTTTTACTACATCTACTATATTGTTGCTTCCTTATTTACTAGCTTTTCTGATTATATTATCACTTTCAACTTATTTAAGTGCGATGCGTATTGTTTCGGCCTCCTGCCTTTCTTCATTTATAATTAGTTTTACGATTATATTTGATGCATTTGCAGGCAATGAAAATATAGATTTTATAATTTCATATTCTGCACCTCAAGTTTCCGCCTATGCAACTATAAACTTAATATTCTTCTTTCTTATTTCATTTCCATTTTGCTTTTACAAAAAAGCTGAATAACTATAACTTGCCATAAAATAAAATTTTCTTATAAAGCGTTCTATTATTAAATCTAAAATTATTCATTTATGAACGCAGAAGCATTTGATTTAATTGTAATTGGTGGTGGCCCAGCTGGTTATGTTGGGGCAATAAGGGCTGCACAGCTTGGTATGAAAGTTGCCTGCATTGAAAAACGCAAAACGCTAGGTGGAACTTGCCTTAATGTTGGTTGTATTCCATCAAAAGCATTGCTTCATTCCTCTGAAATTTATGAAAAAACTAAACATCACCTTGCTGAGCACGGCATAGTTGCAAAAGATGTAAAACTTGATTTGCAAGCTATGATAAAACGAAAAGATGATGTTGTTGTAAGCCTTACACAAGGCATTGATTATCTTTTCAAGAAAAATAAAATCACCAGATTCATTGGACACGGCGTAATAATGGGCAATGGCGTTGTTGCAGTTAAAAAAGATGAAGGTGAGCCTGAATCATTAAGGGCGAAAAATATTCTTATCGCAACTGGCTCTGAGGTTGTTGAAATCCCTAATGTTGATATTGATGAACAGCAAATTGTTTCATCAACTGGGGCGTTATCTTTGAAGTCAGTTCCTAATAAACTAATCGTTATTGGGGGCGGTGTTATTGGCTTAGAGATGGGCTCTGTATGGCGTAGGCTCGGCGCTGAAGTTGAAGTGGTTGAATACCTTGATGAAATTATCCCCGGACAAGATGGAGAAGTTCGTAAAGCGTTCAGAAAAATTCTAGAAAAACAGGGTATAAAATTCAGAACTTCAACAAAAGTTACTGGCGCAACTAAAGATAAAAAAGGCGTTACACTCTCTGTTGAGTCAGCAAATGGCGGAAATGCTGAAAAAATTAACTCTGATATAGTGCTAGTTGCAGTTGGCAGAAAACCTAATACAAAAAATCTTGGCCTTAAAGAAGCTGGCGTAAATGTTGATGAAAAGGGCAGAATTATAGTTGATTCTCACTTCCAAACCAATCAAAAAGGCGTTTATGCGGTGGGTGATGTTATTCCGGGGCCTATGCTTGCTCACAAAGCTGAGGAAGATGCAGTTGCAGCCGTTGAAATTATTGCAGGGCAACACGGACACGTTAATTATGATTTAATCCCTTCAGTAATTTATACTCACCCTGAGGTTGCTTCAGTTGGTGCAACTGAAGAAAAATTGCAACAGCAGGGTATTGAATATAATAAAGGAAAATTCCCATTTTCTGCGAACTCTCGCGCTAAAGCCGTTGGCGATGTTGAGGGTTTTGTTAAAATTCTTGCTTGCAAGAAAACTGATAAAGTTCTTGGGGTTCATATTATTGGCCCGCAAGCTGGAACTATAATTGCTGAGGCAGTAACTGCGATGGAGTATGGTGCTTCATCTGAAGATATTGCTCGCACTTGCCATTCTCACCCAGATCTCAATGAGGCAGTTAAAGAAGCAGCCCTTGCAGTTCTAGGCAGAACAATTCATGTGTAATAATAATTTATAAATAAGGGTTAAGTTATAACATAACTGCTTGATTATTTTTTATTACTAATTATATAAATTCAATAACATTTAATTTTTGGAGATTTATGCAACATTCTATTTTCTGGCACACAATTCACTATTTACCAATGATTCTAACTATTGCAGCGGTTTTACTCGCGGTATTTTCTGGTAAGTTTTCTGAATATAAAAAATATATTGCAAGCTTTGCAACATTTGGAATTGCATCTCACCTTATGGATAGCGGTTTTGAATTTCACTCATTTGAACCTTGCTTCTTCTATGTTGGCGTTTTAGCAATAGTTGCGGTTTCTTACGTTAGAAATTCTCTAGTTAAAACTTTCTAATTTTTAGAAAATAGATATATTAAAAGGGCATCTTTTGATGCCCTTTTTTATTTTAAGAAATTTTTATTTATGATTTTAGTAAGTTTTCTAATTTTATTTGCTTTATTAGCTTTGTCGGCTTTTTTTTCAATTTCCGAAACAGGAATTACAGCAGCGAGTAAAGCAAAAATTCATACTCTAAAAATTGAAGGGAGTAGCCGTGCAAAATTGCTAGAAAAACTACTTTCTAAGAAAGATAGGTTAATTAGCACAATTCTTCTTGGAAATAATTTTGCAAATAGCTGTGCCTCAGCCTTTGCAGCTGCCTTCACAATACAATTAGTAGGGGAAGATACTGAAAGTAATGCAGTAATTATTGTAACAATCTTACTTACGCTTGCTATTATAATTTTTTCAGAAGTTTTGCCAAAAACTTATGCTCTTATGAACGCGGAAAAAGTAGCACTTGCAGTTTCCCCAATAATTTATTTTCTAACAAAAATTTTATCACCAATTTCTGTCTTTATTGAGAGGGCAGTTAGCATTTTAATGAAATTAATCGGCGTAAAATCTCATTCAATGTCGCAAATTGTAAGAGGGCTTGATGCTATAAGAGGTGCAGTTGAGCTTCATCACAGCCAAGGCGATGTAATCAAGGAAGATAGGGATATGCTTGGTGGATTGCTTGATTTAGAGCATATCACCGTTTCAGAAATAATGAAGCACCGCAAATATATTGAGGCAATTGATATAAATCTTTCAAATCAGGAAATCTTAAAATTTGTTACTGAAAGCCAGTTTACTAGAATTCCAGTTTATGAAAATGATGCTGATAATATCATCGGCATTATACATAATAAAAGCTTTATGAAAGCCCTGCATGAGCAAGCTAATGGGGATATTACCCAGCTTGATGTAAAATCAACTTTAATTCCGGCTTGGTTTATCCCTGATTCAACATCGCTAAAAGAACAGCTAATAGCTTTCCGCCAGAAAAAGAGCCATTTTGCTCTTGTAGTTGATGAATATGGAACGCTACTTGGCCATATAACTTTAGAAGATATTTTAGAGGAAATCGTTGGAAATATTGAAGATGAACACGATAAAAAATTCGGCAAAATTGAGGAAACACCTGATGGATCTTACATAGTTGATGGTATTATGCCAATTAGAGATTTGAATCGCGAGCTTGATTTGAAACTCCCAGTTGATGAAGCGAATACGATTGCAGGGATTGTTATTAATAAGGCGGAAACCATACCTTCAGTTGGAAAGGCCTTCAATTTTTATGGCTATAGATTTGAGATTATTAAGAAAAGAAAAAACCAGCTAACTAAAATTAAAATACAGAAAATTAGGTAGTTTTTCTAAAAAATATCACCCCACAACAAGTCGGGGTGACAATTATCGATTATGGAGCTTAAATATATACTTCGTTAGCAATGCCAATTTTACAACAATTTCTTCTCAATGGCTTCTATCATAGTTGAGGCGATATCAACGCCAGTTGCCTTTTCAATACCCTGTAACCCCGGAGAGGAGTTTACTTCTAGGATTTTTGGCCCTTTAGACGAGCGTATTATATCAACGCCAGCAACTTGCAAACCTAAAACTTTAGCCGCCTTTTTAGCCATTTTTCTTTCTTCTAGAGTTGGCTTAATTTCCATTACTGAAGCACCTAAATGTACATTTGCTCTAAACTCACCTTCGGCAGCTTTCCTCTGCATTGCACCTACGATTTTACCATCAACAACGAATAATCTAAGGTCAGTTCCGCCAGCTTCTTTAATAAATTCTTGCACTAAAATTGAAGCATTAACTGATTTGAATGCATTTATAACGGATTCCGCCGCTTTACTGGTTTCAGCAAGCACAACTCCCCTGCCCTGCGTTCCTTCTAATAGCTTGATTACAAGCGGCGCACCACCTACTATTTTAATTAAATCTTTGGTATCAGTTGGGGAATCCGCAAAACCAGTAGTTGGAATGTTAATACCCTTCCATACCATTAATTGCAAAGCACGAAGTTTATCTCTCGCCCTAGTAATTGAAATTGCGTCATTAAGGCAATAAGCACCAAGAGTTTCAAAATGCCTTAAAACTGAGCAACCATAAGCGGTCATCGCTGGCTTTATCCTTGGAATTACCGCGTCAACATCAGTAATTGCCTCACCACCCCTAATATGCACTGAGCCATTTGAGCTAACATTCATATAACACTGAGCTATATTCACAAAAATCATCTCGTGACCTCTTTGAAGGCCAGCTTCCATAATTCTTTTGTTAGAATATAATTCAGGGTTAGAAGCTAAAACCACTATTTTTAGTTTTTGATCGGTTCTTCTAATATGGTTGTAAAACTTACCCATTTGGTCATCTGAGTAATTACCAAGCTCAAAATGTTTGTCAGGATCAACGAGCAATTTACCTCGCATAGCCTCACGCCCAAGTAACATTCTGTAACCCATATTATCGCGGTTTGTGAGGGTTATTTCAGCTTCCCAAACATCAGCACCAAGTTTGATTGGAATTTTAATTACATATCTTTTTTCAGAATGACCACTTGAGCTTTTTACACTTCTTTCACCAACTAATTCCGCCTTACATTTTATTGTAACAGCCTTACTTGCTTGTAATGGGTGTATATCAAAAAAGGCAAAATTCTTGCCTTCAACCTGTTTAATTTCAATATTATAAGCGTGCAGAGAAGAAGTTTTTGCACCTGAGTCAATTCTTGCTTTTACTGCAGGAATATTAAGCGAAGGAAAGGAAACCCATTCCTCAGCACCAATAATTGTTTTATTTTCCATAATGATTTTTTTGTTTTAGAATTTGATTTTGTTATATCGATCAAAGTGAGATATCTAGTAATTACTAAACCTGAACTAGATTTTTCGCTAAGCTCGAAATGACATTATAATTTGTTAGCTTACAATTTCTTTCTAGCGAAATTATGCTCGGTTTGAACAAATCTTATAGTTCCAGTGCGAGAACGCATAACTAAAGAATGAGTTAGTGCCGAACTTGCACCAATTCTTCTAACGCCTTGTAACATCCAGCCTGTTGTAACACCAGTTGCGGAGAACATAACATCACCCTTAGCCATTTCATCTATTGTATAGATTTTATTCAAATCTTTGATACCCATTAATTTTGCTCTTTCAACTTGTTCATCTGATACCTTTTCCCCCTTAAAGTAAAGCCTGCCGTGCATTTGCCCATCAACACATTTGAGTGCAGCAGCAGCTAAAACACCTTCCGGCGCACCACCAATACCAACATACATATCAACACCACTTTCAGAGCGAGTAGTTGCGATAATTCCAGCCACATCACCATCACCAATAAGTTGTATTCTAGCTTTTTGCTCTCTCACTCTAGCAATTAATTCCTCGTGCCTAGGCCTATCAAGAATTACCACCATTAATTCAGAAACATCGCAACCCTTTGCTTTTGCAAGGTTTTTGAGGTTAGTTTCAATTTTATCATCTAAATTTATAACATTTTTAGGAAGCCCACCACCTACTGCAATTTTTTCCATATAAACATCAGGAGCATTAAGGAAACCGCCTTTTTCAGCGATTGCTATTACTGACAAAGCATTTGGCGTTCCTGTCGCACAAATTGTTGTGCCTTCTAGTGGATCAAGTGCAATATCAACCTCTGGCCCAGTTCCAGTGCCAACTTTTTCACCAATATATAACATTGGAGCTTTATCCCTTTCGCCTTCACCAATAACGATAGTGCCTTGTATATTTATAGTGTTGAGGGCTTTTCGCATTGCATCAACGGCCGCTTGATCAGCATTATCTTCACTTCCAAGCCCTGTCCACTTTGCTGATGCAAGGGCTGCAGCTTCAGTAACCCTAACGGTTTCAAGAGCTAAGTTTCTCTCTAAAACTGGAGCATTTGATGGAAAGTCCTGAATTTTTGCTTTTGTCATAAAAATATTTTGTTTCTTTAACTTGTTATTAACACTTTCTAGGTTATAATTCACTCATATTAATTAAATTTAATCTTGTAAAGAATAGTTTAAGAATAGTTTGTTGTGAAGAAGAGTTTATCAAAAATAATTTCTATATTCATTATTTGCCTATACCTTCAAGGTTGCGTAGCAGCCGCAGTGGGTGGCTTAGCTGGAACCTTCGCATATTTTTTTGGCAATAAAGCTGGTCAACGTAGTGAAGCTAGAATAAAAAATGAAGCACTTGTTGAAGTTCGCAGAGAAATGGAAGAAAAACAAAAAGCCACTAACGAAGCAGATAAAAATGTTGCTAACGAAATCAATCAGAGGCTTATAGCTGGAGCGGTAGATCAACAATTAGCGGTTTATCCCGAAGTTAAAAATGGTGTTGTAATTCTTCATGGTAGAGTTCCAGATGCTAAAACAGCAGATAAAATAATCCAAAGCACAAGGCAATCACCTGGGGTTAGCCGAATAATTTCAAACTTAGTAATTGTTGATCAAGCACAAATTAATAGGCAGATTGCCTCACAGCAAAAGCTTGGTGGACAAATTGCAATGCCACCGCAATATCAACAACAAATTATTCAGCCACAACAACCTGTAATGCCAGCACAGCAAATTCAATATTATCAGCCTCAACCTCAACCACAGCAATATCAAATTCCTATGCAACCTCAACAGCAGATTGCACCACAATTTCAACCTCAAATGATTCAACCTCAACAATTTCAGCAACCGCAACAACAATTTCCTCAGCAATTTCAACAGCAACCTCAGCAAATGCAATATCCACCATATCAAGGGCAACCGCAGGGTTACTATCAAAACTTCCCGACGGAAAAAAAAAGCCTAAATTCTGCTGAAAATTTTTCTGAAGAAAAAAAAAATTTAAGACGACCCGCAAATTATTATCCTAACAATCAAAATCCTTACATAAACGCGGTAAATTATCAAAATCAGCAAGCACCACCAAATTATCAAAACCAAAATTATCAACAACCTTCTATAATGCCTCAAAACCAAGTTGAGTTTTATCAAGATAATGATTCAACTTACACTAAATATCCACCAAGCGTTCTAAATAAAGTTAATCAAATTTACGAAAGAAAATCATTAAAAAACCTTCAAGTTCCGTCAAGCTCAGGGCTTCAAGATAATGATGAGCAATATATAATGCCAAAAAATTTTGTAGATAGAAATTCTAAGAAAAATCAAAAATCCATTGATGATATTCCTATTCCAACCCCAAGCATCACTGAGGATTATGATTCTTCATATCGTCCGCTTGGCTCATACGCTCCTGAAGGCAAAATTCAATATACCGCACCTGCTTCAGAAATGTATATTCCCGTTCCAACACCTTCTGTTGTTTCAGACTATGACGAATATTATCGCCCCTTGAATTCATACAACCCAAACGGATTTCCTACTCAGCAATATATTTCTCCCGCTGAAGAGGAAGGTGCATTAGAAGATATTCCAACCCCAACACCCTCAGTTGAAGCTGGAGATAACGATCAAAATTATTATTATTTTTATTAGAAAATTATTTGTTGTAAAATTTACACAAAAAAACTTGTTGATTTTTATTTTATCTATTACTAGCTTGACAACATAAACGATGTAAATAATATCCATTTGGATTTAACTTATTAGTTTAACTAATTTCAACTAAATTAAGGTTGAATATATTACGAACAAAAAGGAGATTTTATGAGCGATATTAGAGCTAAAGTAATCAAGATTGTTGCTGAACACTTAGATGTTAATGAAGAGAAAGTTACAGATACTTCTTCATTCGTTGATGATTTAGGTGCTGATAGCCTTGATCAAGTTGAGTTAGTTATGGCTTTTGAAGAAGAATTTAATATTGAAATTCCTGATGAAGCTGCTGAAAAAATCGCAACCGTTAATGACGCTGTTAGCTTCATTGAACAGGCTACAAAATAATTTGTCTTTTTGATGAATATATTTTAGAAAAACCTCGCTTAAAATGCGGGGTTTTTTTTTGATTATTAACTAATATTATTTTTTATGAGAAGAGTTGTTGTTACTGGTCTTGGAATGGTTACTCCACTTGCTTGTGGTGTTGAAGAAACTTGGAAATCGCTTATCGCTGGAAAATCTGCACTAAAAAAAATCACTAGATTTGATGCAACTTCAATGCCGTGCCAAGTTGCCGCTGAAGTTCCGCTTGGTGAAAATGAAGGAGAATTTTCTGCTGAAAAATGGGTTTCTAAAAAAGATCAAAAAATGATGGATGATTTCATAATCTATGGAATTTCCGCTGCTATTCAAGCTATCGAAGATGCAAATTGGAAGCCTGAAGATGAATATTCTCAAAAAAGAACTGGCGTTATGATTGGCTCTGGCATTGGTGGTTTGCCTGAAATTGAAAGGGGCGTGCAGATTGTTAAGGAATCAAGCTGGAAAAGGCTAAGCCCATTTTTCATTCCATCAACATTAATTAATTTAACCTCTGGCCATGTATCAATGAAATACGGCTTTAGAGGGCCAAATCACTCAGTTGTAACGGCTTGCTCAACAGGCGGCCACGCAATCGGTGATGCAGCAAGGTTAATTGCGTATGGTGATGCCGAAGTTATGATAGCTGGCTCATCTGAAGCTACAATCTGCCCTGTTGGTATAGCGGGATTTTCAGCTGCAAGGGCGTTATCAACTTCTTACAATGAAACCCCAGAAAAAGCCTCAAGGCCATGGGATAAAGGCAGAGACGGCTTTGTAATGGGTGAAGGTGCTGGAATTGTTGTTCTTGAAGAATTAGAACATGCGAAAAAAAGAGGTGCAAAAATTTACGCAGAAGTGATTGGATATGGCTTATCCGGCGATGCATATCACATCACTTCACCACACCCAGAAGGCAGGGGTGCTTTTGATGCGATGGAAAATGCAGTTCGCAGTGCAAAAATCAATCCTGAGGAGATTGACTATATCAACGCTCACGGCACATCAACACCTATGGGTGATTTAATTGAATTTGGTGCTGTTAAAAGGCTTCTCGGATCTCATATCAGCAATGTTTCAATGTCTTCAACTAAATCGGCGATTGGGCATTTACTTGGTGCTGCTGGCTCAGTAGAGGCAATTTTCTCAATCCTTGCGATGAGGGATCAAATTTGCCCGCCTACTCTAAACCTTGAAAACCCTGAAGATGCAACGGCTGGCGTTGATTTAGTTCCACATAAAGCTAAAGAGCGAAAAGTTAATTGCGTGGTTAGCAATTCATTCGGTTTTGGTGGCACAAATGTAAGTTTAGTGATGAAAAAATTTTCATAATATGTGTGAATAAATTTGGTTATAAATTTCTAGGTTTTGGGCTTGGTTTAAGGGCTAGCCACTACGATTACATCTTGCAAAACAAGCCTAAAATTGATTGGTTTGAAATTATAACTGAAAATTATATCGATTCGCATTCAGGTTATATTGAATTTCTACAGGACATTAGGGAGTTGTATCCGCTTGTAATGCACGGAGTTTCTCTTTCTATAGGTGGCTTTGATAAAATCAATTTTGAATATCTAAAAAAAGTAAAAAACCTCGCTGAAAAAATCAACCCCGAATGGATTTCAGATCATTTATGCTATACTGGTTTTAATAATATTAACACCCACGATTTACTCCCAATCCCTTATAATAAGCAGATGTTATCGCATATTGCTGAGCGAATTAAAATTGTGCAAGATTATCTTGAGCGAAATATAATTCTTGAAAACCCTTCAAGTTATATTGAGTTTGAAAATTCAACAATGAGTGAGCATCAATTTTTAGCAGAACTTGCAGAAAAAGCAGATTGTGGCTTATTGCTTGATGTGAATAATGTTTTCGTTAGCAGTTTTAATCATAAATTTGATGCAAAAAAATATATAGATTTTATTCCCGCTGAGAGAATTGTTCAAATTCACCTAGCTGGACACACAAATAAAGGTGATGTGATTATTGATACTCACGATAATTTTGTGATTGATAAAGTTTGGGATTTATATCAATACGCCACCCATCAAAAGGGCAGAATTTCAACAATGATAGAGTGGGATAACAACATTCCTTTGTTTGAGGTTTTAGAAAGTGAATTATTAAAAGCCAAAAAACTTTGCCTTTGATTAAAAAAATATGAATAAAAAAATTCTAAAAAATTTGGTTGAGGCAGTTATCAATAATGATAAAGATTTGATAACCAAAAACCTTAAAAGCAGCTCAAATCAAGCGTCAAAACATCTTGATATTTATATTTACGGCTACAAAGAAAGGCTTAGCAAAGCAATTATTGATGATTATCCAACAACAGAAAATTATTTTGTTCAGCAAAATAAATTATCCGATTTTCACCAATTAGTTAATTCTTATATAAGAAAAACGCCCTCAAAATCTTATAATTTGGATTTTTACCCAGTCAAATTTGCAAATTTTATTAAGAAAAACTACCCTGATAAAATTGTTTCAGAAATTGCAGATTTAGAATCAGAAATTATAAAGGTTTTTCAAGCTGAAGATAGCCCTGCCCTTACACTTCAAGATTTAGCAAAATTTTCAGATGACGCATTTTTAGAAAATAAGTTTTCTTTAAGAACTGCACATTCTATAAAAAAATATATTTATAATGTTGAAAATTATTTGAGTGAATTTAGGAAAAATAATCAATCAGAGGTTAAAAAAATTACTTCATATATTTTTATTGTGCGTGATAATAATGAGGTAAAACGCCATAATCTTACAAAAGACGAGTTTTATTTTCTAAAATTTTTGCAAAAATCAGAAGATCTAAATCAAGCGATAGATTTACTTAGAAAAAAATTTAATTTTGAAGAAGAAATTTTAGCAAAAAAAATCCAAGATTACTTTATAAAATTTTGCCAAAATGGCTTTTTCAAAAACAATTGATATTTTATGAAAAAAGAAAATTATGTAATTGCTTTAGATATCGGAACTTCTAGCTTGCGAGCAATATTATTTAATTCAAAAAATCAAAAAATTTCTTACTCACAATATCCTATAACGCAAATTTACCCTGATGAAAATCTAGTTGAACAAAACGCAGATGAAATCTTCCAAAACACCATTAAAGCCATTAAAGATGTTTTGAATAAAGAAAATTTATCAGCACAAGATATCTCAATAATTGGAATTACCAACCAACGAGAAACCACAATAATTTGGGATAAATACACCCAAAAACCTATCTATAATGCGATAGTTTGGCAAGATAGACGAACTGAAAAACTTTGTAATACTCTTGTAAATAAAGGTTTTTCTAAAATTATAAATGAAAAAACAGGTCTAAAAATTGAGCCTTATTTTTCTGCTACAAAAATAAATTGGCTTTTACAAAAGCTAAAACCTAAGACAAAAAATATTTTATTCGGAACAGTTGATAGTTGGCTTTTATGGAAGTTAACTAATGGAAAATCTCACTTTACTGACTATTCCAATGCCTCAAGAACGCTTTTATTCAATATCAAAACCCTTGAATGGGATAGTGAATTGCTAAAAATTTTTGCCATTCCAAAAGAAATTCTACCAGAGGTTAAAAATTCCTCCCATCATTTTGGCAATATAGACAAGAAATTTTTTGGCTCAGAAATACCAATTACTGCTATTTTAGGGGATCAGCAAGCCTCTTTATATGGCCATAATTGTTTGAAAGCTGGCAATACAAAAATCACTTACGGCACTGGTTGTTTTTTGTTAGCAAATATTGGCTCAAAAATAATTCACTCTAAAAATGGTTTTTTAACTACTATCGGCTGGGGGATTGATAATAAAATTACTTACGCTTTAGAAGGCTGTATTTATGATTGTGCCTCAATGATTAATTGGTTGGTAAAAAATCTAGCCATCGCAGAAAACCCGAAAGAGCTTGATAAATTGGTTTCTTCTGTAAAAAATTCTTCTGGTATTAAATTTGAAAATTGTTTTTCTGGAGAGGCAAGCCCAAGTTGGGATATGCATAAAAGAGCTTCAATTTCAGGAATTAGCCTTGCAAATACGAGGGCTGATGTAGCCTTTGCTGCCTATGAAGCACTATGTTTACAAGTAAAAAATATGATTAATTTGGTTGAGAAAGATACAAAAATTAAAATAAATGAAATAAAAATTGATGGCGGAGTTTCCGCAAGTAAAATCTTAATGCAGATGCAAAAATCTTACCTGCAACACAAAATTAAAATCAGCAAAGAAAAGGAACTCACCGCACTTGGCATCGCAAAACTAGCTAGGCTAAACCAACCCTTCCCTTCTTAGTAAAGCGTTCGGGTCTGGCTTTTTACCCCTGAATAATATGTATAATTTTTCTGGGTCTTTTGAGCCACCACTTGCAAGTAATTGCCTAAATTTTTTTGCGATTTCTTTGTTAAATAAGCCATTTTCTTTGAAGGCTTCAAACGCATCAGCATCTAGTATTTCCGCCCATTTGTAACTATAATATCCTGCGGAATATCCACCATCAAAAATATGGGAAAAATTGGTTGAATTAAGCGAGCCTTCAGGATTTAGTAAATAAAAATCTTTACAAGTTTCATATTCAAATTTTTCTACATCAGAAATATTTTCAGGCGATACCATATGCCAAGCCATATCTAATTGAGAGAGTTGCATCTGCCTTAAAAATGCACTTGCTGCCCTAAAATTATCAGCATCTTTCATTTTCTGCACTAAATCCACAGGAATTAGCTCACCGCTTTCATAATGCCTTGCAAATAAATCCAACACTTCCTTTTCTTTAACCCAGTTTTCCATAATTTGCGAGGGAAGCTCAACAAAATCCCACTTAACAGAAGTTCCAGCTTGTGATTTATATTTCGTGTTTGAAAGCAACCCGTGAAGCCCGTGTCCGAACTCGTGAAAAAGCGTAAGTACCTCTTCCATTGTTAGCAGTGAAGGCTTATCTTTTGTAGGCTTGGTGAAATTGCCGTGATTACCAATCACTGGTGGCTTTCTTTTGCCGTTTTCAAGCCTGCCTTGCGTTATATAATTATCCATCCAAGCACCGCCACGCTTGGTTTTACGAGGGAAGTAATCAGTGTAAATAATTCCTATTAAATCCTTAGTTTCAGCGTCTTTTACCTCAAAAACCTCAACATCATCATTGTATATTGGATAATTTTTTGCTTGAGAAATTTCTAAATTATAAAGTTTTGAAGCGACTTCAAAAGCACCATTTCTAACCTTTTCAAATTGAAAATATGGCCTTAGCATTTCGCCATTAAAACCATATTTTTCTGCTTTAAGTTTTTCAGCGTAAAAGCCGATATCCCAAGGTTTTATCTCATCAGCATTATATTTTAATTTTGCGAATTCTTTAAGCTCTGCAAGTTCTTTTTCGGCAGGCTTCCTAACAATATTTTTGTAATTTTCTATCATTGAAATGACATTTGCAGAATTTTTTGCCATTCTTTCTTCCAAAACATATTCTGCGTGATTTTTATAGCCTAAAAGTTTTGCCCTCTTATCGCGAAGCCTAACAATTTCAAGCAATACAGGCTTATTATCAAACTCACCTGATTTACACCTTGTAGAAAAAGCTCGCCAGATTTTTTCTCGTAAAGAACGATTTTCAGCATAGGTTAAAACTGGCACAACACTTGGTGCGTGAAGGGTAAAAAGATATTTTCCTTCCGCATTTTCTTCTTCATCAGCGGCCTCTTTTGCTTGAGTTTTTGCACCTTCTGGCAGGCCTGTAAGCTCAGATTCATCATTAATAAATAGCTTAAACTTATTAGTTTCAGCTAATAAATTTTCACCAAATTTGTTAGTTAGCTCCGCAAGGTTTTCATCAATTTTTCTGAGGATTTCCTTATCATTATCATTTAGTAACGCCCCATTTCTAACAAAAGATTTGTAAGAATCATCAAGCAAAATTTCTTCTTCTTCTCTTAAATTATATTCATTTTTCTTATCATAAACCGCTTTAATTTGCTTAAAAAGCAGGGAATCCAGAGAAATATCGCTATAGTGTTTTGTTAAATTTGTTTTGAACTCCAGAGCAATTTTTTGAATTTCATCATTATTAACCGCACTATCATAATGATAAAAAACTGAGGAAACATAATTGAGCAACTCACCTGACTTTTCCATTGCTTCAATTACATTTTCAAAATTTGGATTAGGAATTTTTTTGATTTCTTCAATCTCCGCTTTGCCAATTTTCATTGCTTCATTAAGAGCTGGCAAAAAATGCTCCGCCTTAATTTTATCAAAAGGTGGCACACCATTATTCTCAAAAGGAATTTGCATTAATGGATTATTTTTCATAAAACTAAATTAATGTAAATATTATAAACTATCAACACCAACGGCATCTTTGATGGATCTAAAACCATCTTTTTCAAGCAACTCAACAAGGCCACGATTAATTTCATTAACCACTGAAAAACCCTTATAAATAAGACTTGTATAAAGCTGGACTGCTGATGCACCAAGCCTAATTTTTTTGTAAGCATCTTCCGTAGTAGAAATTCCGCCAACTCCAATAATTGGAATTTTACCATTCGAAATTTTATAAAATTTTCCAAGCGTTTTGTTGGAAAGATTAAACAAAGGCCTGCCACTCAAACCACCTTGCTGGTGCTTATCGGCAAAAGCTTTGTTTTTTCCAAGATTTCTTTTGATTGTAGTATTGCTAATAATCACGCCATCAACTTGGTTTTCAAGGCAGATTTGAGCAATATTTTCAAGCCCTTCATCATCTTCATCAGGTGAAATTTTTATAAAAATCGGAGACTTAACAGAGAGTTTTTTAACTATTTCATTCCTTCTAGCAATCAGAGGCTTAACAAGGCTTTCAAGATTTTCCTTCTTCTGCATCTCACGCAGATTTGGTGTGTTTGGAGATGAAATATTTATCGTAATATAATCGCATAATCCACAAACTTTTTCTAAGCAAGTTAGATAATCTGATGCATCATTGGGGGAATTTTTATTTTTACCTATATTCGCACCAACTAAAAAATCATTTGCAAGGAAATTGCCGAATTTCCACTGCCTTAGTCTCTGAGAAAAAATTTCAACACCTTTATTATTAAAGCCTAAGCGATTAATAATCGCTTCATCTTCTGTAAGCCTGAACAATCTTGGCTTTGGATTGCCCTCTTGCGGAAGTGGCGTTGTTGTTCCAACCTCTACAAAGCCGAAATTTTGCCTCATTAAATTGCCAATACAATTTGCATTTTTATCAAAACCTGCTGACAAACCAACAGGGTTTCTAAAGTTTAATCCAGCTATTGAAATCTCTAATTTTTTGTTGCAATATTTCGCTTGATCAGGCACTAACTCATTCTCAAGGGCAAAAATTGCCAAATTATGAGCAAATTCTGCCGGAAATAAAAACAAAATTTTTCTTAAATATTTATAATAATCAGTCATGAAAATTCTTGCACCTAATAAAATTGCTGAGTGTTTGTATAACGGAGAAGTTATAATAATTCCAACAGAAACTGTATATGGGATAGCTTGCGATGCAAGAAATAACGAAGCTGTGAAAAAAATCTATCAAATTAAGGGCAGAAATTTTGATAAGCCCTTGCAAGTGATGGTTTCAAGGCTAGAAACTGCTGAAAATTTTTTAGAGTTTGATGAAAGGGCGAAAGAATATGCAAAAAAATATCTTCCGGGAGCTTTAACTATGGTATTGAAAAAGAAGGAAAATTCTAACTTATCACCTTTTTTGAATAATAATAATGACACGCTAGGTTTAAGAATCCCAAATCATAAAACTCTACTTGAAATGCTTGATTTGATTGATTTTCCGATTGCTGCAACCAGTGCAAATTTATCAGGTGGCAAGGATAATACTAGCTGCGAGGAAGCGATGGAAGCCCTAAAAGATACAGAAATTCAAAACGCCCTTGATGGCGGAAAATGCATATTTTCTAAGCCTTCCACCGTTGCTGATTTTACCTCAAAAGAAATTAGAATTATCAGGCAAGGAGATTTGGTTATTTAGGGAGTAGGGTATTATTAGGAATTGGGAGATAGGAAATTTAAGTTTAACCAATACCCAAATCCTAAATCCCAACGCCCAATTCCTAACCCAACGCTTCTTTTATAAGTAAATCTTGCTGATGTTTGTGAACTTTCATATATCCACAAGCTGTTGCAGCTGCTGCTGGCCTTCCGATGTAACGAGGGCGAGAAGATTTTGATTTGCAATCAACCAAAACTTTTTCCAATTTTCTATCAACAAACTGCCAACCGCCCATGTTCTCAGGCTCTTCTTGCACCCAGAAAATTTCCGCATTTTTATATTTAGAAATTTCTTCCGCTAAAGATTGATCAGGGAATGGATAGAATTGTTCCAAACGGATAATTGCAACATCATCAATCTTTTTGTTTCTTCTTTCCTCAAGCAAATCATAATAAACTTTGCCCGAACAGATTAATAATTTTCTGATTTTAGAATCCGCTTTCAAACTATCAATTTCAGGAAGAACACGCTTGAAAGTTGAGCCTTCCGCCATTTCTTCCAATTTAGAAACTGCAAGTTTATGACGAAGTAAAGATTTTGGCGACATCATAATTAATGGCTTACGGAAATCCCTACAAACTTGACGACGCAAAATATGAAAGTAATTCGCCGGCGTTGTGCAGTTTGCAACGATGATATTTTCCTCAGCACATTGTTGCAAGAAACGCTCTAAGCGAGCCGAAGAATGCTCAGGCCCCTGCCCTTCATACGCGTGCGGAAGAAGCATCACCAAGCCACTCATTCTTAACCATTTAATTTCAGCAGAAGTGATGAATTGATCAATCATTACCTGAGCACCATTAACGAAATCACCGAATTGAGCTTCCCATAAAACTAAGGAATTTGGCTCAGCTTGAGAATATCCATATTCATAGCCAAGCACTGCAAATTCTGAAAGTAAGCTGTTAACAATCTCAGCTTTAGCTTTTTGATTAGGCTCAATATTATTAAGTGGGAAGAAAATTTCTTCCGTTTGCGTATCCCAAGCACCAGAATGACGATGAGAGAATGTGCCACGAATTACATCTTGACCCGTGAAACGAATATTTTTTCCATCAAGCAAAATTGAACCAAAAGCGAGCAATTCACCCATAGCCCAATCAAGATTTTCGCCAGTTTCAGCCATTTGTTTTCTGGCCGATAAAACTCTTTCAACGCCTTTATGAACATTAAAACCTTGCGGAACTTCAGAGAGCTTTTTGCCAATTTTTCTAAGCGTTTCAATATTTACACCTGTTTCAATTTTTGCGGCTTCACCAAATTTTTGAGTTAAGCCACTCCACTTACCTTCCAACATATCGGCTTTTTCAGGCTTATATGAGTTTGAACCTTGATAAGCTGTTTCCAACCTATCATAAAAGGCTTGCTTCATCGCTTCAAATTCCTGCGATGTAATAGTTCCTTCTGAAATTAAACGCTGAGCATAAACTTCACGAGGCGTTTCTTTTGAATCAATAACTTTATACATTTTTGGTTGCGTCCAACGAGGCTCATCGCCTTCATTATGGCCGTGCTTACGATAGCACCAAACATCAAGCACAACATCTTGCTGGAATTTCGCACGATATTCCGCACCGATAAAACAAGCGTGAACTACGGCTTCAGGATCATCACCATTCACGTGGAAGATTGGTGCTTGCACAATCATCGCGAAATCTGTTGGATATGGCGATTTATGACCATATTCAGGTGAAGTTGTAAAACCAACTTGGTTATTTACAACAATATGGAACGTTCCGCCAGTTTTATAAGCCTCAAGCTCAGACATAGCGAAAGTTTCAGCAACAATACCCTGCCCACAGAAAGCTGCATCGCCGTGAAGTAAAAGCCCAAGAACTTTTTCACGATTTTTATCTTTTTTCTGATCTTGTTTAGCCCTCACTTTACCAGTAACAACAGGGTTTACAGCCTCTAAATGTGAAGGGTTTGAAGTTAGTGAAAGGTGAACTTTTCTGCCACCGAATTCTTTATCACTAGAAAAACCTTGGTGATATTTAACATCGCCTGATGAATTAATATTATCAGGCATTGCAAGATTACCATTAAACTCTGAAAGCATTGCAACATAAGGCTTACCCATAAAGCCAGTTAGAACATTCAAACGACCACGATGGGGCATTCCAAGAACAACTTCCTCAACTCCAAGCTCCGCTGCTCGTGTTACAACGGCATCACAAGCTGGCATCAATGCATCACCACCTTCAGATGAAAAGCGTTTAGTGCCGGGATATTTTTTGTGAAGAAATTCCTCAAAACCAACCGTTTCAACAAGAAGCTTCAGAATATGTTTTTTCTGCTCTTTAGATAAATTTGGTTTACCAAGTGAAGTTTCAATTCTTTCCTCAAGCCATTTTCTCTTTTCCTCACTTTGAATATGCACATATTCAATAGCAAATGTATTACAATAGGTTGACTTCAAAATTGAAAGTATTTCATTAAGTGTAAGCTTGTCATAACCAAGCCAGCCACCAACTGCAATTTGACGATTATAATCAGCATCAGTGAAGCCATATCGTGCAGGGTCAAGCTCTGGGTGGGAGTGATTAACTTTAAGCCCGAGCGGATCAAGATTTGCAATCAAATGCCCTCTCGCCCTATAAGCTGAAATAAGCATTTGTGCGTTGATTGAATCCAAAACTTCTTGCGGAACACCACCTTTACCAAGCTTATCTTCCGTTCTTCTGCCTTTTCCAGATCTTCTTCTATCGTAGGAAAAACTTTTAGGAGTAAAACCTACAATTTGGGTTCTATCTTTACCCCAAGGGTTTTCAATAAAATCATAGGTTAAATCAGCGATGGAATCACCGAAGCTAGAGAAATATTGTTGCCAATCAGCTGAAACTGAGGAAGGATTTTTCAAATAAAGCTCATACATTTCAGCAATATAGGCAGCATTTGCACCATATTCATAAGTATTTTTCTTGAGATTTTGCTCCGCAGACATTTTGAACCTACAATTAATTTAGTAAAATTTCAGCTCTCATTCTATACAAACCTAGTATGATTAACGCAAGAAATTTTCATAAAACCTTAACGAAATTTTAACAATTTTGTGTTATTATGATAATAGGAATAATTTAATTACTAAATGACAAAAGAAGATAAATTTGAATTTGATGAACTTACCGCTTCGCGAATAAACCAAATGACTTCAATTCTTGAAGTAATTAGCCCTATTGAAATTATGAAGCAAAACCCAACCCTAACTAAAGCTGGGATTGATTTTTATAAAGCTCTAATTCAAGCACCAAGTGATGTAGCTGATTATTTTTTAACTAAACTTACAAATGGTAAAACTGATGATAATGATGCCCTAAAAACAGGCGTTGCAAGCAATGTAAAAGAACTTAAAGAACTCTATGATGATTGGGTTTCAAAATTGCAGGCTCAATTTCCAAACCTTAGCATCACACAAATTAAAGAGCATATTTATTCAGCAGGTTATGCTGTAAATGTTAATCAAGAACAACTTAAACAAGAATCTGCCAAAAAAGCAGAAGAAGATGCAAAAGCCGCAGCTGAAGCTGCAAAAATGATAGGTGGTTTAATGCTCGCCTCAACTGGTTTAATCCTTGCCGGCAACGCACTTTCAAATTGCGAAGAATGCCATAATTTCGCAGCAGATATGCTTAAAAACCCTCTAATTCCTGGATTATTCAATAAAAGCAAAGAAAATGTAATTTCATAAAATTAATGGAAGAAACCAAGAAAAAAATATTAATTACCGCCTTTGAACCTTTTGACGACAAGATTAATATAACCGAAGATATCATAAAAAAAATTGGGTATGATACTAATATATGCGAGATAAAATTTGTTATTCTTCCAGTAACAGATGATAAAACTAGAGAAATAAATGAGTTTTTTAATGCCACCAATGAATTTCAGCCAGATTTTATTATATCTTTAGGCGAATCGAATATAACAAGTGAAAATCCCTCAATCGCTTTTGAAGAATCTGTTTACGAATCAGATGATAGTAAAAACTGCTTTTACAGCTTTAATAAAATAGAGGTTTTGAATATCTTTCAAAAATATTGCAAAGATAACAAAATTGAATTTGAAATAAGCCAAAATGACGATGATGGTTCTTGTAATGCTATTCATTACTCTGCAGCACTTTATATGAGCAATAGAGGCGGAGATTATAAAGATAATTTTATTTTTCTTCACTTTTATGATTTTTTATCACCCAATTTGATAGATGAAATTGGCTTAGAAACTCTTGATAATAATAAAGAATATAAAACTCTTTTAATTAAATATAGTGATTTATATAGAATTTATACTGAACAGACAGAACTTGAACAAAACAATCAAGATTTATACGCTGATGAATTGCCTATTATTGCAAATAAATGTTTAGACGACGATCTAAAGCAGCAATATTTTTTATGTTTAGCTGAAACAGAAATTATTGAAGAAGAAGCCTACCAAAATGCCTCTGTTAAGGCTAAGAAAGACAATGATTATGAAAATATGATAAATATTTACGCTAATGCTGTAGACGCTATGCTACCTTTAGTTTTAGATTCCATCAAAGATGAAAAACCTGAAAATTATTTTATTCCAACACCAATAAATTTAGAAAATAAAACTTCAAACTCTAGACAATAATTAATCATTTATTAACAGCACGAAAGCCAATATCTTTGCGATAAAACCCCTTTTGAAATTTGATTTTTTTAACAGCCTCGTAAGCCTTTTTTTGTGCATCTGAAATATTATCACCAAGTGCCGTAACACCAAGCACTCTGCCACCAATTGAGATTAAATTACCATTTTCATCAAGGGCAGTGCCAGCGTGGAAGATAGTTACATCGCTCAAATTTTTTGCATCCGATAAATCAATCGGGCAATTTTTTTCATAAACTTCAGGATAACCATTAGCAGCCATAACAACACATAAAGCGTGATTATTTTCAAACTCTATTTTGCCGATTTCCGCTAAATTTCCATCGCAAACTGCTTCAATAATTTCAAGCAAATCAGTTTTTAGGCGTGGCAAAATAACTTGCGTCTCAGGGTCTCCCATTCTGATATTATACTCAATTAACTTAGGGTTTCCGAGATTATCAATCATAAGCCCTGCGAATAAAAAACCTTTATAAATTATGCCTTCCGCCTGCAAGCCCTTCAAAGTTGGGTAAATAATTTGGTTGAAGATTTTTTCTTTTACTGAGTCAGTAACTATTGGTGCAGGGCTGTAAGTTCCCATTCCGCCAGTATTTGGCCCTTTATCACCATCAAACGCCCTTTTGTGATCTTGTGCGAAGCCAAATTCTAAAGCAGTTTTACCATCAGTAACTACAAAAAAACTTGCTTCTTCACCTTCTAAAAATTCTTCAATAACGAGTTTATTTCCAGCAGAGCCAAATTTACCTGCAAACGCATCAGAGATTGCAGCTTCGGCTTCTCTCAAGTTCATTGCAACGCAAACACCCTTGCCAGCCGCTAAACCATCAGCTTTTATAACAATTGGCACGCCTTTATTGCGAACAAACTCAAGAGCTTTTTCTTTATCATCAAAAGTTTGATATTCCGCCGTTGGAACATTATATTTTGTCGCAATAAATTTCATAAAATCTTTTGAACCTTCAAGCCTAGCCCCACTTTTATCCGCACCAAAAACTTTAATATTTCTTGCGGAAAGATAATCAACAATACCATCAACAAGTGGCTGTTCAGGGCCAACTAGAACATAATCAATGCTGAATTCTTTACAAAAATTTTCTATTGATACAAAATCACTTTGCTTGATATTTGCAACGCCAATCGCATCTTCTGAAATGCCTGCATTACTCGGCAGTGCATAAATTTTACCAATATTTTTAGATTTTTTTAGAGTTTTTACAAAGGCGTGTTCCCTACCGCCAGATCCAATCACAAGAATGTTTTTCATATAAAAATATATTAAGCCTTTTTATCTTCTTCAACTCTTTTGGTAATAATCCATTGCTGTAAGATGGAAAGAATATTATTCCAAATCCAATAAATCACAAGCCCAGAAGCAAAACTTGCAAATACAAATAAGAAAATCCAAGGCATCCAAGCCATAACAATTCTTTGCGTTTCATCACTTGGTGGTGGGTTTAATTTCTGCTGTAAAATCATTGTTAGCGTATATAAAATGGGCAGAATGCCAATCGCTGGCAGCCAAGCTGGAACATCATAAGGCAGTAAACCAAAGAAATTCAGAATATTAGTTGGGTCTTTTTCAGATAAATCTTTTATCCAACCAAAAAAAGGTGCGTGACGCATTTCAATTGTTACATATAAAACTTTATAAAGTGAGAAGAAAATAGGAATTTGTATAAACAGAGGAAAACAGCCACTTAAAGGGTTTATTTTATGCTCCTTATAATATTTCATCATCTCAACGCCAAGTTTTTGACTATCTTTTTTATACTTTTCTTTCATGCGTTGAATTTCTGGCATGTGCTTACGCATTCTAGCCATTGAATTATAAGCCTTATTCGCAACCGGAAATAGAAGCAAGCGAACGCAAATTGTTAGTGCCATTATCGCAAGCCCAAGATTATTAAAATATTTATTGAAGAAATACAAAGCCTCCATAATCGGCTTGGTAATTATGTAGTAAATGCCAAAATCTATCGCCCTATCAAAGAGTTTTATATCAAGCTCTTTAGAATATTTTTCAAGAAGTTTAAGTTTTTTTGAACCTGCAAAAAAGTTAAATTTATAGTTCAGTTCCTCACCATTTTTTAAGGTAAAATTTTCACCTAAGATATCAACTTGATATCTATCTTTTTGGTTTGAGCGATAATGATTAAACCTAATATCAAAAAGCCCTTTTGAGCTATCTTGAGGCAAGATAGAAGTTAACCAATATTTATCACTAATACCAGCCCAGCCCTTAGTTTTCTTAAATTCCTGCTTGCCTTCTTCAGCGAGCGTTGAATATTTTACTTCCTTAATTTCGTCTTCGGCATAAGCAATAGCACCTTCGTGAGATATAAAAACATTCTCCCTTTCTTCAACCGCTCTGTTGCTTAAGGCAAATGGCGAGAGACTAACATTAACCCCAGAATTATTGGAAACTGATTGCTGAATTTCAAACAAATATTTTTCATTTAGTGAAATTTTTTGCTTAAAAATAAAGCCTTCTCCATTATCCCAAGCTAGTTCTATGGGATTATTTTCAGTGAGGATTTTATTTTTTGAAATAATTTTCCAGAGAGAATTTTCATCAGGCGTTTTAACATTTGCTTTACCCTTTGAAACCCAGCCAGACCTTAAAAAATACAATTCTTTAGTATTTTTAGGAGAAAGCAAAACTACTTTTCCAGAATCATTTTTTAGAGTTTCATTATAATTTTTTAAGGTTAAATCATCTAGCAATAGACCCTGTAGATTTATTGAGCCTTCAACATCTTTAGTTGAAATTTTAACTCGTAAATTTTTAGAAAAATCATTTTTAATAAGTTTCGTTCTAGAGATAATTTTGCTAGATGTTTTTTTAATTGCCAAACCTTCGGATACTTGAAAATCTCCGCTTAGGCTATCTAATGAATTCGCTGAATTAATGTCAAGCGAATCTAATTTTTCCTGTTCAATTAACTCTTTTTGTTTCTGTTTGAGGGCAATTTCAGCTTTTTCTATTTTGGGATTTACATAATAGTGATTCCACAAATATATCGCTGACATTGAGAGAAACAGGGCTAGTAGCAATCTTGCAGTTGATTCCATATTGATTTTATTTATCGTTTTTTGATGTTTTTTCCGGCACCGGATTATAGCCAGAACCACCCCAAGGGTTGCACCTCAATATACGATAAATTGCTAAAATTCCACCTTTAATTATTCCATGCTTTTCAATAGATTCCGATGCATATTCTGAGCAGGTTGGATGAAACCTACAACTGGGCGGAAATAAAGGCGAAATAAAAATTTTATAGAATTTGAAAAGATATTTCATCAGAAGAAAATTTGTGAAAATATTTTTTTCAATCCTAGTCATAGCGAGAGAGCAATAGCGAGCGAAGCAATCTAGAAAATTAAAATTTCAAGATCACATCGTTCAAAATTAAAACTTTTTGCTTATGATAACACGACTAACCAACATTATGTAATGCGTATTTTAAGTCTCTAACTAGGCTTGTGAATTCTCTATCAATCGCAGAGTGCCTTGCGATTATATTAAACTTATAATTCTTCTTAAATAATTTTGGATTGTGTTTTAGAACTTCCCTTGCAGCCTCTCTAAGCCTTCTTTTTGCTTTATTTCTATAAACCGCACTGCCAACTTTTTTAGATGCAGTGAAACCAATTTCAGGCGAATTTTTAGAGTTTTTCAAATCAAGCAAAGTGTTTAGCGTTAAGTCATTTGCGATTTTTTTTGCTTCACTTTCTTCTACTTCAAAAATTTCCCTTTTTGCAAACTCAAGAACTAAGCCACTTGTAGAGATTCTATTGCCTTTTTTACTTAATAGTAAAAATTGCTTTCTATTTTTTAGAGTGCGAATTTTAGGCGATTGCGTTTCTTCAAAATCTTCATCTTCGAACATTGGTAGCTCCATTTTAGCGTTTGTAAAAATGAAGAGAAAGCCAAGCAAAACATACTTATCTTGTAAGAATTATTTTTCAGAACTTTCAATCTAAGAGCTACTGCTCAACACCTACCAAGTGAGATTGATTGCATCAGGATAATTAAGCACTAAGGCGTTTTCTGCCTCTAGCTCTGCGAGCAGCTATAACTTTTCTGCCACCTAAAGTTTCCATTCTAGCACGAAAGCCGTGCCTTCTTTTTCTAACTAAATTACTAGGTTGATATGTGCGTTTCATATACGAAATACTTATATTTTGAGTTTTATTTAAGGGTTCAAGACTAGATTGTCAAACCCTAAAACTCAAATTTTTTTAACATATTGAATTTTATAGATATTACTTTAATATCATTAGAATAAGTGAATTTGAATTTTGGCACTAAATTAGGTATCGTTAGGTAAAGGTAGATTTTAATAAATTTTTTGCTTTTTTTCCTCTATAGTGTCACCCCGCATCTATTGCGGGGTTAACCATAAGATAAGCTCAAAACTTAGATTTAGCAATAGCTTCAACCATTAACCCCGCAACAAGTGCGGGGTGACAATTTATGGTTAAGTAGCCTATATCTATATACCAAACAATGCAATAAAATTAACTAAATTTTATATATTTCTTGCTAGTTGTTTTTTTTTTGATACACTAAGGGTGTACCTTATTTTTCTTTTTTTGCTTTTTGTTTTTGTTTTCCTTTTGGATTTTCCAATTAGATTACATTACATTTTAAGCCTTTTGATACCTCGTTTTATCAATATAAAAGAAAACTTACAGAGAATTTCTCTTTTTTTATCTGAATTCTTTATTTACTCATAGAATTTCAGTATAGTGAAAAGAGTTAAAAATATTCTTTAACTAAAATTAAAATATTAATGAAAAAAGGAAAAAAAAGTTTCGACTTAACTTTTTTTTGCATGGTTATCTGTTTGATAGCCATGGTAGTATTCCTATGCCTTCAGGCATGGGGACCAGCACTCGGAGCATTCATGCTTGCAGGTCTCTTCGGAGCCGCAGGTGAAAAAAATGTCTGGTGAATTGTATTCCCTGCAAACGAGCAGGGAATACAATTTTTAATTAGATCTTTTATTCCATTCAAATGGACAAAAATAATTACATTATCCTTAATAAAAACTACAAATAAATTATATAAGATATAATACCTAATAAACCCTTTTCTTGAGAGGCACAACATCAACCTCATCAGTAAGGGTGAACATATTAACTGGGCGGTAATCAATGCTAACTGTGCCGTTATCATCAACCCAGGCGAGCGTATGTTTTAGCCAGTTTGTGTCATCTCTCTCTTTGAAATCTTCCCTTGCGTGGGCACCACGACTCTCTTTTCTATTCAATGCAGATGCGATTGAAACCATAGCTTGCGGAATTAAATTTTGAAGCTCCAAAGCCTCAACTAAATCAGAATTCCAGATTAAACCTTTATCCTTAACAACAAGGTTTTTATTAGCCTCATAAATTTTTTGCATTTGATCAATACCTTCAAGCATTGTTTCTTCAGTGCGGAAAACCGCTGCTTTTTCCTGCATTGTTTTTTGCATCATCAATCTAATTTCTGAAGTTTTAACATTGCCATTTGAATTTCTTATAGCATCAAAGCGAGCTAAAATTTTATCAACCACACTTGCTGATATTCTTTTGTGAGGAGAATTTGGCTTCACAACTTCAGCACATCTCAAAGCCGCCGCCCTGCCAAATACAACTAAGTCAAGAAGGGAATTTGAACCTAGGCGATTCGCCCCATGCACTGAAATACAACCAGCTTCACCTATCGCCATTAATCCACCAATAATATGGTTAGGGTTGTTGCCTTCAAGCGTTACAACTTCACAATGATAATTTGTAGGAATGCCACCCATATTATAATGCACCGTTGGAAGCACAGGAATTGGCTCTTTAGTAACATCAACGCCAGCGAAAATTTTTGCAGTTTCTGAAATACCGGGTAAACGCTTATGCAGAATTTCAGGATCTAAGTGATCAAGATGAAGATAGATGTGATCTTTATTCGGGCCAACGCCTCTGCCTTCCATAATTTCAATGGTCATCGCACGAGATACAACATCACGAGAAGCAAGGTTTTTAGCTTTAGGGGCATATCTTTCCATAAAGGCTTCACCTTCTGAATTACGTAGAATTCCACCTTCACCTCTAGCACCCTCAGTAATTAAACAGCCAGAACCATAAATACCAGTTGGGTGGAATTGAGTAAATTCCATATCTTGCATTGGAAGCCCCGCACGGATAGCCATTCCACCGCCATCACCAGTGCAAGTGTGGGCTGAAGTTGCAGAAAAATAAGCCCTGCCATAGCCACCAGTGGCTAAAATCACCATATGGGCACGGAAAATGTGGATAGAACCATCATCTAAATTCCAAGCTACAACGCCTTTGCAACTTCCATCTGTCTCGTCCATAATTAAATCAAGAGCAAAATATTCAACAAAAAACTCTGCTTTATGCTTCAAAGATTGCTGATAAAGCGTATGCAAAATTGAATGACCAGTTCTATCTGCCGCCGCGCAAGTGCGAACCGCCGCTGGCCCTTCACCAAATTCAGTTGTCATACCCCCGAATGGTCGTTGATATATCTTACCTTCTGGAGTTCTTGAGAATGGAACGCCATAATGCTCAAGTTCTATAACCGCCTGCACCGCGTTTTTGCACATATATTCTATTGCATCTTGATCGCCAAGCCAGTCAGAACCTTTTATGGTATCGTAATAGTGCCAACGCCAATCATCTTTTGTCATATTGCCAAGTGCTGCTGAAATGCCACCTTGCGCGGCCACCGTGTGTGAACGAGTTGGAAAAACTTTAGTGATACAAGCTGTTTTAAGGCCTTTTTCAACAAGCCCAAGCGTTGCCCTAAGGCCAGCACCGCCAGCACCAACAACAACTGCATCATATTCGTGATTAACTATATTATAAGATTTCATAATCAATTTTTATTAGGGTTTTTATATTTTTTCTTCCCCATTTTAAGGGGGGAGATTAAGAGGGGGGCTAAACAGAAAACCATATTTATTTCTTTTTAAGCAAGTATAGCCCCCACCCTAACCCTCCCCCGTAAACGGGAGAGGGTATTTTATATTTCTAATTTTCAATCTTATGTGGCTAAACACTAAAATTAAAATAAATATTTGCTATTGCAAAAATCACAGCAACAAATAATGCTACTGCCAAAAATTCAATTATGGTAATTAAGATTAATTTAGATTTCTCGCAGTGAATGTAATCTTCAAAAATAACTTTAATTGCATGTGTGCTATGAGACAAATTATTAGCAAAAAACAAAACCAGTAACAAAGCGTTAATTGGCTGTTTGAGCCACTCATCAACGCCTTTATAAAAACCTTTTGTTATTAAAACCATGGAAATTACAAGCCAAGGTATCAAAGCTAAATTCGCAATTGAAGACTTAAAGTACTTAAGCCAAGCCTCAGCCCCCTGTCCTGT
>JANRLM010000030.1 GCA_033762595.1 Rickettsiales bacterium | reverse complement strand
AGCAAAAGTTTCGGCCGGTTATTATCTAGCTTTGGTTTATTTTCTATTTTATTATTATTCTGATTTTTATTTGAATCTAGCAAATCTGCTGGGTGTTGGCTGTTTGTTCCATATAAACTATCACCCACAATTGGCCAGCCCATCGCCTGACAATGCACCCTAAGTTGGTGCGTTCTGCCGGTTTCAGGCTTTAGCTCAAGCAAAGCCTTGCCACCCTCTAGAGTTTTTAGAACTTTATAATGAGAAATTGAGGGCTGACCGAAATTTTTATCTATAACAATTCGCCAGCCTTTGGTTTTGGAATTCTTCTTAAAAATCGGTAAATCTATTGTTCCTTCAGGGTGTTCAGGGGTTTTTTCAACGATTGCTAGATAAGTTTTTTCAATCCTTTTATTGCGAAAAAACTCCCCAAGCCTTTTAAGTGCTTTTCCGTGTCTGCCTAACACCAAAATGCCAGAAGTATCCGCATCTAAGCGGTGGGCAAGAGCAGGCGGGCGTGGCAAATCATAGCATAATTTATCAAAATAATCCTCCAAGCACTCTCTGTTGCTTGGGCCTTTATGAACTGCAATTCCAGAAGGCTTGTTGAGAGCTATTATAAAGGGGTCTTTGAAGATAACTAAATCCTGAATGTTCATTTTTAATATTTTTTTAACTATTTAGTGTTAAATTAATTAAAATCAAAACTTATTTATATGGAAAAATATCTAAATTCTAATTTTGCAGAAGCTGATGAACAAAGCATTATAGGCCTTCAAAATTACCTAAACAAACTTGGCTATAGAAATTCTGTAGGTAAAAAGCTTAGTGTAGATGGAGTTTTTGGTGAAGAAACAAAAGCGGCATTAAAGCAGGCGAAGGAGGATGTAAAATTATATAAAAATATTAAGAAAGATTATAAAATACTTACAAAAAATGAATATAATACTTTCTTAGAAAAGGCTTCTAAGTTCACTAAAGTTATTGCTGACCCTAACCGATCAGAGGATATTAATAAAGATTTTATAATTACTAATAGAGCGGCTGAAAAAATTTTTGATTCTAGTATAAATTATATTTTTTTTGTAAATATTTCTTCAACTTTATCAGAAAAAAGAGATTATAAGAAGGCTTTAGCTTTTATAAAAAACAATACCATATTTGATTATTGCTTAGCTACATCGTATCCGAATCGTGATCAAAAAGTTTATTTAGATTCAAAAATGCGTGGTTATAATTTAGATTTCAAAATATCAGATAATTATTTATGCAGTGATTATTTTTATACTACTATTGACGTTAAGGATGATAACAATAAAAATGGATTTATTTTTTGTACCACATTTTATTTTAGTCATATTGCATTTTCAAATGATCCAAAAGCCCTTATACTTTCCAATTTTGATGATACTAAAATACCGAATGCTCCTACAAAAAAAAATCCTTATATAAAAATTCAAAATAAAGATAGCCTGCCATCTGGAGTTATACCTAAAACAGACGACATACCTCATGAAACAGGGTATAAAAAAGTGACAAATAAAATTCAGGTTTTAGATTACAGAACATATGGTAAAAAAGGTAAGCCCACTGAATGCCATATTTCTGAAAATAAATGGGCCGAATTTTGTGATTTTGTTGAAAAAATGGGAAAACTAAACAAAGAAGAAATAAATAAAATTAAAATTGAAATAAAACAAAAATATGACGATCAAATCATAGGAAAAACCTATTATGAGGGCTCTCAAGAAGTAACTATTTATTATCCTAACTGCGGAAATATTAAAGGTACTATCAAGGCAACTATGGAGAAATAAAAACCCTAAACAATCATTGTACCGCTGCCGTGTTCGGTGAATACTTCTAGCAGAAGAACATGTGGAATTTTGCCGTTTAGAATGTGGCAGGCCTCAACATTATTAGAAAGAGCCTTCATACAGGTTTCAACTTTTGGAATCATTCCGCCAGATATAACGCCATCTGTAATCATCTTCTTTATTTTACTACCAGATATTTTGCTGATGAGTTTTTTATCTTTGTCAAGAACACCATCAACATCTGTCATCATTATAAGTTTTTGTGCAACAAGTGCAGAAGCTATAGCACCAGCTGCAGTATCTGCATTAATATTATAAGTCTCGCCATTTTCATCAAAACCAACTGGTGCAATAACTGGAATCACATCAGTATCTTCAAATGTAACGAAAATATCAGGGTTGATAGACTCAGGCTCACCCACAAAGCCTAAATCCAAGATTTTCTCAATGTTGGAGTCAGGGTCTCTTTTAGTTTTGCGAACTCTTTTTGCCTTAATCAAATTTGCATCTTTGCCAGAAAGCCCGATAGCTGTGCCACCTGCCGCGTTAATATCTGCAACAATTTTCTTGTTGATTTTACCACATAAAACCATCTCAACAATTTCAACTGTTTCTTTATCAGTAACTCTTAAACCATCAATAAACTCACTTTTGATTTTTAGCTTCTCAAGCATATTGCCAATTTGAGGGCCACCACCATGCACAACAATAGGGTTGATTCCAACCTGTTTCATAAGCACTACATCACGAGCAAAATCTTTCGCAAGTTGCTCATCACCCATTGCACTGCCACCAAATTTAATGACGAAAGTTTCACCATTAAATTTTTTCATATAAGGCAGAGCTTCAGAGAGAATGCGAGACTTCTCAAGCATCTTTGTAATATCTTCAGGCTTTGGTTTTGCTTCTCTTGGATCTGGAATTTTTTCTACCATTTTTTTATTATTTAGTTTTTATTATATCGGATTATATTAACTATACAAAAAGCACAATAAATAAATATTCTACAGGCTTCGGCAAAAATTGCCAAGAATTAGGTGTTTTATTAATAAATAATTTACTATCGGCAAATTTTTCATTTCAAATTTTATATTTAATTTAATAAATATCCTTCTTACCTTTCTTTAACCTATTGTTTTTACTGAGTTTTTAATTTTTGTTGTAGAAATAGAACTATGCAATTTTTGCATAATTTGAAGTAATAAGTAATGATTTGTTAACCTTTTCATGTTAGGATTGATCTTATAAGCCATTTCTCATGTAGAGGAATTTTTCAGCTCTCAAGTAGAGGGTGATAATTAGGGGGGAAGAGTTATGGCTGGATACAAGAAATTTAATGGGAAAACTGGGTTTGACGCAGTTTACCACACGGCAACAGGATATAAATGTTTAGCAAAGCCTGTTTGCCCAGATGATAAGGAGAAATCCATCTATTTTTATGCCAAGCATATTGTTGGCAAAGATGGCAGGCCTTACACGGAAGTTGGCTATGAATGCGATGAAAGCTATGCGTTTAGGGATCAAATGGATAGAACCAAAATCGCACTTAGTAAGGCAGGTTTTAGAGAGGTTCTTTCAGTTACAACTTGTGAATCTGAGGATATGGTTTTTTGCGAATATGCAAGCCCACTTCCAAACAATATTGAAATAAGAATTAAAGCTGGAGCTGATGCAGTTGCCAAGGTTTTTATCGCACTTGATGAGTTTATTTCTAAAGATTGTATTGATTTTGTTAGTGATCAGGAAGAAGATGTTGAGGATAATTTATATCGCTCACTTTTAGATTCTATGGGGGGCGAACTCAAAAAAGGCCCCGGCGGTGAAAAAGCCGCCAAAGAGCGTGCAAAAAGCCTTGCCCACGATTTCATTTATGGCATTAGCCTGAATTGATTATAGTTGTTGAGATTAATCTCAAAAAAAAATTGTTAGAAAATTTTAGATTTTCTATCTTGATCACAAATTGTAACCCCGCAACAAGTTCGGGCTTAAGGAACTTAATAGAATAGCAACTCCATTTTTCATTCCCGCGAAAGCGGGAATCTATAAAGCAATGGATACCCGCTTTCTCGGGTATGAAGAGTATGTAGTTGAGTGTTCCAAACGAGTTACTTCATGGTTAACCCCTCTCACCAAGTTCGGGGTAACACTATGGCGTAAAAATAAGAAGTGTTATAAAAACTATGCTTATTGAACACCTTCCCTTATTTTATTGTAAAAATTCTTGATAATAAAATTATCTGATATATTTAGAAGCTCACCAATTCATAATAAATTCTAAAACTCAGCTTGTGTGGCGGAATTGGTAGACGCAAGGGACTTAAAATCCCTCGGGATTCACCTCCCGTGCCGGTTCGACTCCGGCCACAAGCACCACTCTTAAATTCTGCAAAGTTCAAATAAGTTCAGAAAACTAGATGAATATTTTCTCTTTCAAGTAATATTTACAGGAAATAATTTTGCGAATAGAATTTTAATAAAAACTTCAAAAATAAAACTAAGAGCTAGGGTGATATCAAACCCTATTAGTATATTAGCTGGAGGCCGGTGTCAGAATCGAACTGACGCATGCGGGATTTGCAGTCCCGCGCATTACCACTTTGCTAACCGGCCAAGATTATCGCAATTGTTTTCGGTAAAACTTTATATAGTTTTATAAACCAAAATTTCAATCATTTATTACGGCACTGTTATGTAAGTATGATTTTTATTAAGTTTTTGCTATTTTTTCTCTTTAGTGTCACCCCACATTTATTGCGGGGTTAATTGTAAAACACGCTCAAAAATTAGACTTAAAAACACTTTTAACCATTAACCCCGCAATAAATGCGAGGTGACAATTGGAGGCTATGGAGCTTAAATCTATACTTACCTATAAATTGAAAAAATACAGAGGAAACTAATTAAAGCTTTTTTCAATCATTTCTTTATCCCAGCTATAGATGTCATCAGAGAATTTTAGGTTTCCTTGCTCATCAGAATAAACAGAAAAATAATTTATATAAGTTGGCAAAGACTCTTTGAGATCAACTTTTATGTGTTTTGGAAGTTTATCTGATGGCAATTTATCATCGTTAAAAGCCTCATAATAACTCATATATTTTTCTTTTGGCGTATCTGTGTTATCCTCCAAGGCAAAGAGTGCCAATTTGAGAGGGTCTTCAACCCTAATGCAACCAGAGCTTTGTGCGCGATAATCAGAGCTAAACAACCAAGGCTCAGCGGTTCCATGCATATAAATATCAAAATTATTGATTAAGCTAAACCTCATTGGCCCAAGAGCATTTTTCCTGCCTGGTTTTTGACGAACAACAAAATTGATATTTTTTTCATTAATTTTTTTGAAATCAATTGTGCTTGCATCAATTGGCTTCCACCAACCATCTGGAGCAAGTTGAATTAACTCAAGTTCTTCAGTTTCAAGATAAGATCTATCTTTTCTAATAATTGGCAGTAAGAAATTTGTTGTATAACCCCTTGGTGCGTGCCAAAAAGGGTTAAAAATTATAGTTTTGAAATAAGTATTCATTATTGCAGTTTTCTTCTCACTTCTACCAATTACAAGAGCTTGTGTGAAGGCTTGCTTGTCATCTTCATAAGCGGTTAAAGTTTGATTTGCGATATTTATTTCTAATCTTTTTGGCTCTAAATTATCAGGAATCCAGCGTAGTCTATCCATATTAACAGCGATTTTTTTAATCAAATCATTTTCATCAACATTTAACGCTTGGATTGTTTTATTATTAATTATGCCATTTGGTTTTATGCCAAATTTTTTCTGAAACTCTATAACCGGCCTTTGAAGCTCTTTATAATAAATGAATTTATCATCTTTAGCACGCTGGTTTATAGTTGATGGATTGCCGAATCTTTTAGCAATTTCAACCATTCTATAATCTCTGCCACCTGGTAAAACATCTGGCCCTTGATTGATTTTTGGAAAAACATTTTCTCTAGAATCCCTTTCTTCAATAAGTTTTTTAATCGCAACTTTTAAATTTTTATATTCCTGCTTTTTAGGAGAATATTTGCTTATAAAATCATCAATATTTTCAGATTGATAAAACTCATCAAAAGCCGAGGAAATATTTTTAACTCTTTCAGGAGAAATATTATAAGATTCAATTCCTACATCTTCAGGTTGCGAAATGCCATTACCGATTTGATTAATCATTTTTATAATTAAATGCGTAATTAATAAATCAGTATTTTTGATTATTTCCGGCTTATCATTTTCAATTCTTTCTTGAACTAATTTTACATTAATTTCATCTTTTGAAAGGCCGTTTTCCTCAGCAAGAGAGAGGAATTTTATTGCTTTTTTAGTAATTCCTTTAACGACATTATCCTTAAACCAAATTGTTTGATAATCATAATTTTTATAAATTTTCTTTAAGGAATTTTTATCAATAATTACATCACTAACTTTGTATTCACCTTGAGATTTCAAGATGTTTTTTATGTAATTATCAGAAATTTTCTTATCAATTTGTTGCGTTACTTTTATTGCTTTATCAGAAGATTTATTATCAATTTTAGCTTCTTTTGAGCTTTGGTTTTTCTCATTAATATAATCTGGATTGAAATTTAATGGATAAGGCCCTACGATATTATTTTCGTAAACCATATCTTTAACATTTTGCTGCTCCGCATTTGCAGATGAGCAAATAATTAATATTGATAAAATTGTATAAAAAAGAATTCTCACAGCTAAAATTTATAAGTTTGCTAACCAAATAGTATAAATTTTTGAAAAAACCATATATAACTACACAAAACACCATAAAAATATATGGAAACAGCAAATTCGATACAAGAAAGATATAAAAAAATTAAGCAACAGAGGTCTAGAGGCTTTATAAAAAGCCTTATAATAATTTCTTTTATCTGCACACTTTTTGCGGTTTTATTCACTTGGCTGAATATGCGAAATGTGTTTTTTTTCGTGGTTCTAGCTTTTATGCCAAGCTTACTTTCTATTTTGTGGGATAAAAAACCAGGTCGTTTTGCCTCAAAATCAGTTTCTGCCTTTAATTTTACGGGGGCGTTTCCATATATATTATCAATTTTTTTAAGTGGTAGCCCAGATAGCACTGCAATTAATTCACTCTATGATCCACTTGCTTGGCTTTTGATTTATGGATTTTCTGGGTTTGGCTGGGGGGTGGTTTATATTATACCTAAAATTACTTCTTTGATTGTTGAGGTTAGATCAAAAATTATGATTGCTAAGATGGAAAAAATGCAAACTGAACTCATCGACGAATGGGGCGAAGATGTAAAAGGCTAAGAACTCCCACTTGCTCTTTTTATAAAGAATTTTTTAAGAGGTGGGAGTTTATCAACCGCAGAAATTCCAACTCTTCTAGCAAATCTTAAAACCTTACTCTCGTTTGAAAAGAGTGAATTTATTTTATCAGTTGCTAATATCATTTGCATATTATCTGCAAAACGAGATTTTTCATAATTATTAAGGGTTTCTTCATCAAATAAATCAAGCCCTAAACGGCTTCTTTCTTTGAATAATTTGGCTAGCAAAATTAAATCTCTGACGCCCTGATTAAACCCCTGCCCTGCTATTGGGTGGATAGAATGAGCGGAATCCCCAGCGAAAACCACCCTACCACTATAATATTTTTTGCTAAATTTTAGCTTTAGAGGATAAGAATTTTTTTCACCGATTATCTCAAACTCTCCATAATCCTGCATTCTATTATAAATTTCCTGCTTAAATCTTTCTTCATTCATATTCATATAAATTTCTGAAAGATTGCGAGGGATAGTCCACACAACTGCACTACAATCATTTTCTTTTAATGGTAGCAAAGCAAAAGGGCCAGTTGGGGTAAAGCGTTCAACCGCTGTGTTTCTATGGGGTTTTTGATGTTTAATGCAAAAAGTTATTGCATTTTGGTTATAATCTTTATCAGTAGTTTCAATATTTAATTTCTGCCTGATTGGAGAATTTTTACCATCAACCGCAAGTAAAATTTTGGTTTGAACCTCATTATTATTTGAAAGTTTCAGCGTAACGCTTGAATTATCTTGGGATAAAAAATCTATTTTAACCCCCTCTAAAATTTCAACATTTGGTAAAGATTTTATTTTCTTGATTAAAATTTCTCTGAATAAATTATTCTCAACAATATAGCCCATCGGCTTTTCTGAAATATCTTTTGAGTGAAAATCAAGTTTGAGTAAAGAATCACCAGAATACAAATCATTATCCACAATTTTTATATCTTGAATAACGCCAGCTATTTGCTCAATTTCAGGCCAAATTCCATATTCTTTTAAGAATTCTACGCTACCAGCAGAAAGTGCAGTTGTTCTATCATCTCGGCCATTTCTTTTTTTTTCCGTAAGTGAAAATGGTTCAATAAATAAAATTTTTGAAACAAAACTAGAGAGGGCCAAACAAGCTGTTATCCCTGAAAATCCGCCACCATATATGGTTATTTGATTCATAAATTTTAAGCAACAATTTTCTCAATAGTGTTGTTGAAAGCCTGTTTTAGCTCAACTATTGAAATTTCTTCATTACCCAGTTTAATTGACATTCCGCCAGTATCACCAATCGCAATAGCTTCCACGCCCATTTCAGGGGCTTTAGTTAAAATTCTCTCAGCATATTCCTGTGGTGCAGTGATAATATATCTGCCCTGATCTTCACCAAATGCACGAGCATAAGAAAGTGCAATATCAATGGTTGCACCAATATTTCCAGCGATTGCCATTTCAGCAATTGTAACTAACTGCCCACCATCAGAGATATCAGAACATGCTGAAATCCAGCCTTGATCAATGCAAAATAAAATAAATTCAGCATTTTTTTTCTCAACTTCCAAATCCACTTTTGGCGGTTGATATCCTTCTTTAATTCCAAGAATTTCCTCAGCGAAAATTGAAGCTCCCAGATGGCCTTCCATATCGCCAATGCGAATTATCACCTGCCCTTCTTTTTTGAAAGAAGTTGTGATGGTTTTTGAAATATCTTCAATTAAACCAACGCCACCAATTGCAGGGGTTGGTTTGATGGATTGCCCTAAAGTTTCATTATAAAGTGAAGCATTTCCAGAAACAACTGGGTAGGAAAGTGCAGTGCAGGCCTCCGCCATTCCAGCAAGTGAGCCAACAATCTGCCCCATAATTTCTGGTTTTTCTGGATTACCAAAATTCAAGCAATTTGTAATTGCAAGTGGCTTTGCACCCACTGCAACTAAATTTCTATAACTCTCTGCAACGGCTTGTTTTCCGCCTTCCTGCGGGTCAGCGTAGACATAACGAGGCGTGCAATCAATTGTTGCCGCAATTCCTTTTTTAGTGCCGTGAACCCTAACAACCCCAGCCGCACCACCAGGAATTTGAACAGAATCATTCATTACACGAGTGTCATATTGCTCCCAAATCCAGCGTTTTGAGCAGATATTTGGAGAGGCTAAAATTTTTGTAAGTGCCGAAAATAAATCTTTTTCAGTAGCAGGTTTTTCATAGAATAATTCAGCTTTTTCTTCAGTTGGCTTCCAAGGTCTATCATATACTGGTGCATTTTCTGAAAGTGGAAGAATCGGCAGCTCGCCCTCTACAACACCATTATGCTTGATTACAAGCTTTCCAGTTGTTGTGATTTCACCCACGATTGCGGAATCAATATCCCATTTATCAAAAATATCTTGAGCAAACTTTTCCTTACCATCTTTAATAACCATCAACATTCTTTCTTGGCTTTCAGATAGCATAATTTCATAGGCATTCATTCCATCTTCACGCTGTGGAACATTTTCAAGCCATAACTCAACACCAGTGCCACCTTTTGCCGCCATTTCAAGCGAGGAACAAGTTAAACCAGCCGCCCCCATATCTTGAATTGCAACAACAGCGTCAGATTGCATAAGTTCAAGGCAAGCTTCAATCAGCTTTTTCTCAGCGAATGGATCACCAACTTGAACGGTTGGGCGTTTTTCTTCAGATTTTTCATCAAACTCAGCCGATGCCATCGTTGCACCATGAATGCCATCTCTGCCAGTTTTTGAGCCAGCATAGAGGAGTTTTGAACCAACGCTACTCGCAGCCGAATAGAAAATTTTATCTTGATCCGCAATACCAATCGCCATTGCATTTACAAGAATATTACCATTATAACTTGCATCAAAATTCGTTTCACCGCCAATATTTGGAACGCCTACACAATTACCATATCCGCCAATTCCAGCCACTACACCTTTTAGTAAAAACTTAGTTTTTGGGTGATTAGTTGCACCAAATCTAAGCGCATTTAGCAAAGCAACAGGCCTTGCACCCATAGTAAATACATCTCTCAAAATTCCACCAACACCAGTCGCAGAGCCTTGATAAGGCTCGATAAAAGATGGGTGATTATGACTTTCCATCTTGAATATAACCGCCTGATTATCCCCAATATCAACCACGCCAGCGTTTTCACCTGGGCCACAAATAACTTGTTCACCTTTCGTAGGCAGCTTTTTTATATGCTTGCGAGTTGATTTGTAAGAGCAATGCTCACTCCACATCACAGAGAAAATGCCGAGTTCAACAAGGTTAGGCTTTCTGCCCATAATTTCCAAGATAGATTTATATTCATCTTGCGAAATTTTATGATTTTTAAGAACTTCTTCAGTAATGTTGAAATCCTTATTTTCTTGGGTTTTCTTTAGTGCTTCAGCCATACGAGGTTGATAGGTTAAATTTATGAAGGCTTATTAGCAGAATAAATGGTTTTAGGCTAGTAATTTATTGGCAATTTTAATAAGTATTCATTTTGAAACTTATCCGCCAATTGTCACCCCGCATTTATTGCGGGGTTAAACAAAAAGCAAGCTCAACCCTCAAATTTATAAAATAAATTTCAACAATTAACCCCGTGACAAGCACGGGGTGACAACAGATCAAAAACTTACAAATTTATTGCAAAAAGATTTCAATTTTTTCTTCAATAAAATTCAAATAAACTAATAATATCGCCGATATACTTAAGCCCATAATAAACACCACAGAAGCAACTTGCAGAGGGATTAGCACAAAGAAAACCTGCATTGTTGGCATTAATCTGCTCATCAAACCCGCAGAAAGATATAAAACAAGTCCAATTAAAATGGTCGGAGCAGCAACCTTGAATGCGATCAAGAAAGATGCAGATAGAAAATCAATTGAAATCTCAGCAAAATTTTCAAAATAATTGAAATCATCAACTTTTATGAGCTTGTAAGTATCAAAAAGAGCCTTTATCAAAACTTGATGCAGGCCTGAAGTAAAAATAAGCGTTATCGCCGCAACCGACAGAAACCCACCAATTACAGAGCCTTGAGTACTTTGGTTTGTATCAAACATAGTCGCTGATGATAAGCTGCTCATAAAAGCAATTTTCATACCCGCGATATGCATTACAGATTGCAAAATCCTAATTAGCAAGCCAAAAAATAAGCCAATTATAATCTCTGAGGCGATTATAAGCGTCATTTCAATGCTATCACTTGGCATTTTCGGCAGAATATCAGCTAGAAGAGAATAAAATAAAACCGCAAGAATTATAGCAAAGCCAAGCCTCGCACGCGCAGAAACATAAGATTCCCCAAGCCCCGGCAAGAATAACAATGCAGAGCCAAATCGGCAGAAAATCAAGCCATATCCAAACAAAGCATCATTTGCAATTTCTTCGATCATAGCCAAATATAGGCGGTTTAACCAGTAAAATTCTCAGCATAGGCTTGAATTTTGAGTTTTGGCTGTTTAGGCTCAACAATTTCAAATTCTATTTTGTGTTTATTAGCGTAAGAAATTGCCTCATTTTTATCATCAAAAAAAATTTTTATTTCACCCGAAAGCATATCATTTGAACCCTGCCAACCCATAAGATTATCAACAATTTTCTTGTTTGCAGGAATATATTCCAACAACCATTTACCAGTTTTGCCCTTACCAGATTGCATCGCAGTTTTTGCTGGTGCATAAATTATTGCTTTATTATTCGCCATATATTTCAACAGGTTAAGTTTTTCAAAAAATCCTTGTTAGATTTTAATGATAAAAGTAAGTTATAATTTTTATACTAAACTAAATCTGAACTTACAAAATAAATTTGCTTAAGTCAGTTTTTGTGGCGAGGGAATCTAGTTTAGATTTTACATATTCCGCATTAATTTTAACTTGGTTTTCTGCACTACCTTCAGCATTAAAGCTGATTTCCTCAAGAAGTTTTTCCATAATAGTGTGAAGCCTTCTTGCACCAATATTTTCAACATTTTTGTTAACTTCAGCGGCAATTCTAGCGATTTCTTTTATACCATCATCAGTGAATTCAACATTGGTTTTATCAACCGCCATTAAAGCCTTATATTGCTTGGTTAGGCTTGCTTCTGGCTCAGAAAGTATGCGATACAAATCCTCCTCCTTAAGCCCTTCTAACTGCACACGAATTGGCAGCCTTCCTTGAAGTTCCGGCAGTAAATCAGCAGGTTTTGCAAGGTGGAAAGCCCCACTTGCGATAAATAATATATGATCCGTTTTTACAATGCCATATTTTGTAGAAACAACCGTTCCCTCAATTAAAGGTAATAAATCCCTCTGCACGCCTTCACGGCTAACATCGCTTCTACCATCATTTCTAGCGGAAATTTTATCAATCTCATCTAAGAAAACAATTCCGTCATTTTCAACTGAATTTATGGCTTCTTTGATAGTTTTATCTTCATCTATAAGCTTGTCGCTTTCTTCCGCCATTAAAATATCATAAGCCTCAAGAACGCTCATTTTCTTGCGTTTCATTTTTGAACCAAGTGTTTTGCCGATAACTTCTGTGATGCTAATCATACCCATCTGCCCCGGAAAACCGGGAATATCAATCATAGAACCAGTTGGGTTGCCATTATCTTCAACCTCAATTTCAATTTCACGGCTATCAAGCTCGCCATTTCTAAGCATTACGCGGAATTTTTCACGAGTTTCCGAAGATGCCTCCTTGCCGATAAGTGCATTTAGAACCCTTTCTTCAGAATTTTGCTCAGCCTTGATTTTAACTTCTTCGCGAGCTTTTTTCTTAGCGATATTAACCGCCTGATCTGCTAAATCTCTAATGATTGAATCAACATCACGCCCAACATATCCTACTTCTGTAAATTTCGTGGCTTCAACCTTCACAAAAGGTGCATCAGCAAGCTTTGCAAGCCTGCGGGCAATTTCTGTTTTACCACAGCCCGTGGGGCCAATCATCAGAATATTTTTCGGCACTATTTCATCACGGAGAGATTTTTCAACCTGCATTCTGCGATAGCGATTACGCAATGCAATCGCAACGGATTTCTTAGCTTCATCTTGCCCGATAATATGCTTATCAAGCTCATTTACTATTTCTTTTGGGGTTAGGTTATGTTTCATTTTTTAGGTTAATGGTTGATAGTTTATGGTTTATGGTTGAAAAAATTTCAATCAACTATCAACCATAAACCATCAACTATTTAATAACTTCTTTACTGAAATTCTCATTAGTATAAACACAGATTTCAGCAGCGATTTTCATAGCTTTTTCAGCGATTATTTCAGCGTCATTTTCATAATAAGCTAATGCTCGGGCTGCCGATAATGCATAATTTCCACCACTTCCGATGGCTGCAATGCCGTGTTCTGGCTCTAAAACATCACCATTTCCGGTTAAAACTAGCATAGTTTCTTTATCAGCAACTATCATCATAGCCTCTAAACGGCGGAGATATTTATCAGTTCGCCAATCTTTAGCAAGCTCCACACATGCACGGCGAAGTTGGTTTGGATAAGTTTCTAGCTTACTTTCAAGCCTCTCAAATAAAGTTAATGCATCAGCTGTTGAGCCTGCAAAACCAGTTACAATCGCACCATCTTTAAGCGTCCTTAACTTTCTTGCAGTAGATTTTATAACCGTATGACCCAGTGAAACCTGCCCATCACCAATAAGAACGGTTTTTTCACCTTTCCTAACGCACAGAATAGTGGTGGCGTGCCAATTAAAATCTATCACTGGTTCATTGCTATTTTTCATAAAATCTATATAATTGAACAACTTGCTATTGCATAATGCATTTGCAATTACTAATATTAAGAAAACATATAGGATTAAAAATGCGTAAAGCAAGTGTTGAAAGAAAAACAAAAGAAACAAAAATTTCTTGTTCAATTAATTTAGATGGCACGGGGCAGTATAAAATCAGCACTGGCATTGGTTTTCTTGATCATATGCTTGAGCAACTTTCCCGCCATAGTTTAATTGATATTGAGCTAAAAGCCGAAGGTGATTTGCACATTGATTTTCACCACACCACTGAGGATTCCGGCATTGTGATTGGTCAGGCGTTCGCTCAAGCACTTGGTGATAAGGTTGGAATTCGCAGATATGCTCATTCTTATATTCCCATGGATGAAACTTTAAGCCGTGTTTCGCTTGATATTTCTAATCGCCCATATTTAATTTGGAATGTAAATTTCACTCGTGATAAAATTGGAGAGTTTGATACCGAGCTTTTCAAAGAATGGTTTGGAGCATTTGCACAATCCGCAGGAATTACCTTGCATGTTGAAAATCTATATGGCACAAACAGCCACCATATTATTGAAAGTTGCTTCAAAGGTATAGCTAGAGCTTTAAGACAAGCTATTGAAATTGACCCTCGTGCTAGTAATATCTTACCTTCAACCAAAGGGAGCTTGTGATAAATTGTTATGAAAATATTTGAAATTTATACAAAAAGTAACGCGACAAATTATTCACCAGAAATTGAATCAGTAAAAACTGGTTTCAGTTTTTATGCTTTTATATTCTCAAGTTTTTGGGCGTTGTATCATAAAATTTGGTATTTATTTTTTGGTCTTTTATTAGTTGAAGGGTTTGTTTTTTATCAAATTTATAATTCTCCTGAAGATAGTTTTTTCTTAAGAATTTTAAGCCTTTTGATTAATTTATGGGTAGGTTTTGAGGCTGCAAATTTTAGAGGTAAAAACCTTATCAAAAAAGGTTTTGGTTTAACTGATATTTCTATCGCTAAAGATGAAATTTCCGCTGAACAGAGATTCCTTGATAGGAGTTTTGGGCTTCCTGCCTCGGTTTGATTTTTCTTTTCTTAGTTTTGCAATTTTCTTTTTTATAATATTTAATTTCTTTTCTTGCGGAGTTTGCGAAAGAATTTTCTTCACGCACTTTTTAATATAACAAAGCTCAAAACCTGCCATTTCACACACATATTTTACATCATCATTATCACTATGAAGCCAAGCTATTGCCTTGGCTTTAATCTTTCGCATTTCTAATTTTGTTGAATTATTTGATGCATCAACAATCGCTTGCAAAATAACGCCACGCCACAAATTTTGTTGCGGGCTAAATTTTTCATCATCTTCTTTTCTAGGGGAAATTTTTATAAATTCACTTTTTGATAATTTACTAGATAATAAATCAGAAATTAAGCTCTCATCTAATCTTGGCATAAAACCTCTCAGGTTGAAAAATTAAACTTCAGGTTGATGTTAGAACGAATAATTTTTAATTGGAAGTCCCCCCATTTTTGATTGGTTTTTCAAATTTATTGACTTATAAATCTTCAAAAAACATTAGGAAATATGTCTGTAATTACTAGATTCGCACCATCTCCAACGGGTTTTTTGCATATTGGCGGTGCAAGAACGGCTTTATTTAATTATCTCTATACCAAAAAGCTTGGCGGAAAATTTTTGCTTCGCATTGAAGATACAGATAAAAAACGCTCCACACAAGAAGCTATTGAAGCAATTATAAAAGGCCTTAATTGGTTACAAATTAATTATGATGATGAACCAATTTTTCAATCTAAAAGAGAAGCGAGGCACAAAGAAATTGCTTATGAATTACTTTCAAAAGGTGCGGCTTACAAGTGTTTCTGCACCCCTGAAGAATTAGATAAGCTTCGTAAAAAAGCTGAAAGCGAGGGCAAGGCCTTCAAATACCCTAAAATTTGGCGTGATATTTCAGGGGAAAATCATCCTGATAAACCTTTCGCAATCCGCATTAAAGCACCTCTTGAAGGCGATATAATCATCAATGATTTAGTGCAAGGTGAAGTTCGCTATCCAGCCTCTGAGCTTGATGATATGGTTATTTTGCGTGCTGATGGCACGCCAACTTATATGCTTGCGGTGGTGGTTGATGATTTTGATATGAAAATTACCGATGTAATCCGCGGTGATGACCATCTAACCAACACTTTCCGCCAGATTATGATTTTTAATGCGATGAATTGGCCTTTGCCAAAATTCGCTCATATTCCGCTAATTCACGGAGCTGATGGTGCGAAACTCTCTAAAAGGCACGGCGCACTTGGCGTTGAAGAATATCAAAAAATGGGCTACCTGCCTGAAGCAATTTGCAACTACATTATGGGGCTTGGTTGGAGTTGGGGCGAAGAAGAAATTATCTCTCAAACTGAAGCAATCTCAAGGTTTGATATAGGAAAAATCGGCCGTTCACCCTCTCGTTTTGATTTTGCAAAATTGGAAAATATTAACTCTCTTTACCTAAAAAAACTTTCTGATGATGAAGTTTTTTCACAAGCAAAAATATTTATTGAAAATAAATTTGGTGCTTTAAGCGGTGAAATTTCTGAACGAATTAAAAAATTAATTCCAGCACTTAAAGAGCGTGCTAGTAATTTTCAAAAACTAGCTGAACAATGCGATTTTATTTTTGCAAGAGTTGCATACACTGAAAAAGCCTTTCAATCCCTTGAAAAAGGAAGGGAGCATATAACCCCTCTGAAAAATTTATTTTCTGAAATTGATGATTTTTCAATTCCGAAAATCACTGAAATTTTTGAAAAATATGCTTCGCAAAATAATATTAAAGCGGGCGTTTTTCTGCCAAGTTTAAGAGCTGCGATTTGCGGCACTATGGAATCACCGGACTTGAAGCAAGTAATCTTCGCACTTGGCAAAAATGAAATTATTAAAAGGCTTGAGAATTTATAATCTATGCAAGATATAACCCCAATAATCCCTGCGAATAAGAAGCAGATTGAATCTTATGGCGATAATGTAGTTACAATTTCCGGTGAGAAATTTTATCAAACTATTTTTCTTACAACTGAAAATATTTTTACTTTTAGCAAGAAATTTTCTTCCATTAATGAAATTTCAATTAGCGATTTACAAGAAATACCTAACCTTGAAAAAACTGAGATTTTACTTGCAGGATACGGCAATTCATCAAATTTTTTTACTAAAGAAGTTGAAAATTATTTCAGAGAGAGAAAAATCCCAATTGAATATATGAATAATGGTGCAGCCTGCAGAACTTACAACATCTTGCTTTCCGAAGGAAGAGAAGTTGCTTGTTTGATTTTTTTCAACTAAAAAAACTTAACTTCATACCCACAAAAGCGTGTATCTATGGCTTTTATGGATTCCCGCATCCGCGGGAATGAGTTGACTTCGCTATATATCTGGCAAAATATAGAAGTTTTTAATCGCAATTAAAAATCGCTAACCCTACCCTTATTACTCCAATCACCGAATTTTGTTGTGCCGTGTTTTGGTCCACCAATCTCGGGAATTTTAGAAAGAATTTCTTCTAATTCCTTATTATTTTTTGGGTGCGGAGCTTCCTTTTTTTCCTGCTTTTCAGTCATAAATTTTATCCCTTTTTCTCCTCTATTGTCACCCCGCATTTATTGCGGGGTTAACTATAAAACAAGTTCAACACTAAGTTTTAGAAACACTCTTAACCATTAACCCCGCAATAAATGCGGGGTGTCAATTGGCGTTTAAGTTTATAAAATCTGCAAACTAACCCCGCAGCACATCAATATTTTTCTTATAATTTTGAGGGTTGCCATCAAACACAGCCGAGCCTGCAACTATAGTATCCGCTCCAGCTTCAAGAATTTGTTTAATATTATTTGCATTTATTCCCCCATCAACTTGCAACATAATATTTTTGCCAGTTTTATCTATCATTCTTCTAAGATTTCTAATTTTTTCAAGGCTGTATGGAATAAATTTCTGCCCGCCAAAACCCGGATTTACAGACATCACCAACACTAAATCAATCTCTGGCAGAATACATTCAAGCAGATTTTCAGGAGTTGAAGGAACAATTGAAACCCCTGCTTTTGCTCCACTCTCTTTAATTTGACTCACCGCCCTATCAAGATGCGTGCAAGCTTCATAGTGAATTGTAATAATATCAGAACCAGCCTTTCGGAAATCAGCGATATATTTCTCAGGCTCAACAATCATTAAATGTGTATCAAAGGGGATATTTGTAGTTTTTCTGATTGAAGAAATAACCAATGGGCCAATAGTTAGATTCGGCACAAATCTGCCATCCATGACATCAATGTGAACTAAATCCGCACCAGCTTTATCTATGGCGTTAATTTCATCACCAAGTTTGGAAAAATCAGCGGAAAGTATCGATGGTGCAATTTTGATTTTATTTTTCATAGATTTATAGTTTATAAGTCAATGTAATTATTTTTGAATAAAAATCTCTAATATAAAGAGCAATAAAAAATTTGCTCTTTATCCCCTCCCTTGTTTACGGGGGAGGGTTAGGGTGGGGGCATTAATTGGTTAATGGTTAATTGTTAATAGTTGATGAGCTTTGGAAAAAGCCCCCCTCTTAATCTCCCCCCGTAAACAGGGGGAGAAATATATAGCTAAAAGTTAGTTTATAATTAGAATAATAAATCAAAAAAATTTGAAAGGGAAGATATGAAAGGAAAGATTGTATATTTATACGCTTTTGATGTTGCAAATGAAATAAACACCAAAACCCTTACTGAAATTTTGCGATCTGATGCCTCCCCGCTTGAAATCAGCACTGATCACACTTTCCCGAAGGATATACCTTTATATAAACCACTCAGCGTTGAGGTTTCTGATTTGAAAATTACATATCAGGGCAAAGAAATTTCTGCAAAAATAAATATTTATGAAGTTGGTTGTATTTCCATCTATTTCAATATTGAATTTGAAACTGATAACCTCGCAAATCTTCAGCAATATCACGCCCCTGCCCTTGATGATAAACGCAAATTAGATGAGGTTGCAATTTCGCTTTGCAAGAAAACCATTCAAGATATCAAAACCTCTCTAATTCAGCCATCTGAGCAAATTTTTGAACCAGAGGCTTATACAATTTTCTGTGTTACAAATCTTGATAAAGAAAATATTTCAACCGCAAATGATTGGTTTCAGGGCTATAAAAAGCAAATTGCCGAGCTTGTAACTGAGAGCAAACCTAACATTTTAAGCCAACAACAAATTGATGAAACTCTTAAAATCAACCTTTCTTACAGCAATCAGGAGTTGACAATTATTGATTGGGATTCCGCTTTTATCGTTGATTTAACAGGCTATGTTGAAGATACAATTTATGTTTTGGAGCTAGCAAATCTTCAGTTAGAAGAATATAAAATTATGGATTATAGGTTGGATAATTACCTCAACAAAGCCTATGATGATGTAAAAAATAAGAAAATCGGTTTATTTAATTTTAATTACAATACCCTCAGAAATCTAAGAACTTTGAGAGTTGATGTTACAAAATTAAATGATGAAGTTACTCACATCACGAAATTTTTTGGCGATTGGTATTTGGCAAGGGTTTATATGGGCGCAAGGGAGAAATTTCACCTTGATAAATGGCGAAACAGCGTTGAAGAAAGGCTTTCTCAGCTTGATGCGTTATATTCAGTTGCACATTCTGAAATCTCAAGTGCGAAAATGCTCTGGCTTGAATTCATAATAGTAGTTTTCTTCGCGATTGACCTAATTGCCTTATTTTTTGGGGGGAAGTAAAAAGATTATTTCTCAATAGAATTTATATATTTTGAAGTAACAAATGAAGAAATAATTATCACAAAATAAGAACCCAACGCCTTGAAAATTAGGCTGATATTAGCTTCTTCACTACCCCAAATTGAATATAAAACTAGTATAGTAACGGCTAGAATTGCAATCACCGTGAAAGATACAATTAATTTTTTCATAAATTTTCTAATTATTTTTGCTACAAATAGCATATTGATTGACATTCCGCAATATATTGCTAGAAGCCAGCCTAAACCATAAATACATATAAAATGACTGAACTTCGCAATATAGCAATTATCGCCCACGTTGACCACGGCAAAACAACAATGATTGATAATATCCTCAAGCAATCTGGCACTTTCCGTGAAAATCAACAAGTTGATGAAAGGGTAATGGATTCAAACGCCCTAGAAAAAGAGCGTGGCATTACAATTCTTGCAAAATGCACATCAATTGCTTGGAAGGATACTCGCATTAATATCGTTGACACTCCCGGCCACGCTGATTTTGGCGGTGAGGTTGAACGCGTTCTTTCAATGGTAAATTCAGTTATTCTGCTTGTAGATTCAGCAGAAGGGCCTATGCCTCAAACAAAATTCGTTCTCTCTAAAGCTCTAAAGCAAGGCTTAAGGCCGATTGTAGTTATCAATAAAGCTGATAGGCCAGATGCAAGATGCAATGAAGTTATTGATGAAGTTTTTGATCTATTCGTTTCACTAGATGCAAGCCCTGAACAACTTGATTTTCCTATTCTTTACGCCTCTGGCAGAGAGGGCTGGTGTGCAAAAGAATTGTCTGACCCGCGTGAAAATCTTCACCCACTTCTCAATTTGATTATGGAGCATGTTCCAGCTCAAAGCCTGCCGGTGGAAGCACCTTTCAAAATGCTTGCAACTCTCCTTAAACACGATTCTTTTATGGGTAGAATTTTGATTGGCAAAATTTACGCTGGTAAAATCAAAGCAAACTCAAATATAAAATCTATAAACCTAAAAGGTGAATTAGTTGAAAACGCTAGAATTACAAAGCTTTTCGGCTTTCGTGGAATTGATATGGTGCCGATTGAAGAAGGCGAAGCTGGTGATATAGTTTGCGTTGCAGGCTTGGTTAAAACTTCTGTTTCTGATACAATTTGTGATGCAGCGGTAACTGAAGCTATCCCTTCAACTCCAATTGATCCGCCAACAATAGCAATTACGCTTTCAGTTAATGATTCCCCATATTGCGGTCAGGAAGGCACAAAAGTTACTTCTAATATGATTCGTGAAAGATTATTTTCAGAAGCTGAGCAAAATATCGCAATTAATGTTAAAGAATCAGATAACAAAGATGCTTTTGAAGTTGGCGGAAGAGGCGAACTTCAGCTTGGCGTTCTAATTGAAAATATGCGTCGCGAGGGTTTTGAACTATCAGTTGCCCGCCCAAAAGTTCTTATGAAAAAAGATGAAAACGGCCAATTACTTGAGCCAATTGAAGAAGTTATCGCCGATGTTGATGATGAATTTTCAGGTATCGTTATTGAAAAATTAAGCCTTCGCAAAGCGGAAATGAAGGATATGCGTTCAACTGGTGGCGGTAAAACTCGTATTTTATTCCATGCCCCATCTCGCGGATTAATTGGTTATCAAAGCCAATTCTTAACCGATACTCGTGGAACTGGCGTTTTGAATAGGGTTTTCCATTCTTATGCACCTCACAAAGGTGAAATTCCAGCAAAAAGAAATGGTGCTTTAATTTCAACTGACACTGGTGAAGCTGTTGCATACGCAATCTTCAACCTGCAAGATCGTGGCACTATGTTTATTGGTCACCAAGATAAAGTTTATAAAGGTATGATTGTTGGCGAAAATAGCCGCGATAATGATTTAGAAGTGAATGTTCTTAAGGGCAAACAGCTTACAAACGTTCGTGCTTCTGGTGCTGATGAGATGATTCGCTTAACGCCACCCCGCAAGATGACGCTTGAAATGATGATTTCTTACATTGATGATGATGAGCTTGTAGAAGTTACTCCAAAATCGCTCCGTTTGCGTAAAAGGCATCTTGACCCTAATGAACGCAAGCGTGCTGAGAGATCCGCAAAAGACGCGGTTGCTTAAGATTTTAATCATAGTAGAACTTCTATTTTTCTGTTTTAGTCATCTTGAGCGAAGCGAAAGATCTAAATATTTATATAGCTTAGATTATTCGCTAACGCTCAGAATGACTCTATAGCTAAATGAGTATAGACAGCGTTTATTGTTATGAGTCAAAAAATAAAAATTAACAGGCAAAAATTTATTTTCATAGTCAATCTATGGGAAAAATTTTTAACGAAATAATTTCTATTTTTTGCCATAACCCAAAGGGCAACTGCTAATTTTGCTTACTGACTGCAAAAAAATCTTCGGAGATATCAATAAGTATCCCACTTGATTTTTTCTTGTTATTAAGCAAAATTAGCTTGTTGCAATAACCGCTATTTATACTCATTTAGCTATAGAAGACGCATTCTCAAACACCTATACCCTCAACTCTAACCATCTTTTTAACTCTTAGTTAATTATTACAAGCTTAGCTTAAAAAATATCACAACCGAACCAAAAATTTCAACCATTAATTAAGTTTAATTAAATTTATTCTACCCTAGGTTTATTTTTTGCTTTATCTTTGAGTGAATAGATGATATATTTACTCAACTATTAAATTGGAGGGGTTAATGGCAAAAGATAAAAAAAAGAAAGTTAATGAGATTTTTTTTATTAAAAAAGAGCCTTTGAGAATTCTTTACGCTGAAGATAACCCTATTGAATTTATTTCCTACAAAACAATTATTGAGAGAGCTTTGTCAAAAACCCATGATGTTGAAATTGAAAACACCGCCACACTTGAAGACACATTACAATTTATAAGACAAGAAAATTATGACATTATAATTCTAGATTTGAACCTGATTGATAGCAAAGGTTATGACACATACGCCGCAATAAAAAATCACTGCTCAACTTCTGCACCGATAATTATTCTAACAGGGGTTGACGATATGAATGTGCAAAATAAATGCATAAAAGCTGGTGCAAATGGCTATTTTATTAAAAATATTAGTGATAATAATTTAATAAGCTCAATTCTAGCTTTCACTTTTGATCAAGAAAAAATGCGAGCAAATGTCAAGCTTTTGAATAAAATTAAGAGTTAAAAAGAAATTTTTTAACTAAAACCCTAATAAAAAACATAATTTTTTACATTTTTTAATCTATTTTTAACCTTTTGCTCTTAAAATGAAGGAATGGAAGAAATTAAAAATAAGCTTAGAAATGGTGAACCCTTAACATCCACGGAAGCTCTGCAAGCGGCTAAACACTTTTCTCAATTATTAAAAACACCAAACTATCAAAATCAAGATTTAGCTTTTGTAATAAATTCTCTAATGCCTTTTAATCAACCTTTAAGAATACCAGATATTGCAGAACTAAATTTTAACAACCATGATAAGAACAAAGAAAATTTTGGACTAACAATAAGCAATGACCCAACTGAAAAAGCATCAATAGTTGCTTGCCTAGCTGGAATGACTGAACAAGAATTACAAAATGTTTTCCTTAAGTTTCATATTTTTTCAGGCAATGGCGTAAAGAGGGAGTTACACGATAATCCTGAAGCTAGAAAATTTAGAAAGATTCATTTAGAGCACCTTGAGGAAATAAAATACTCGCCTCGAGCTAGAAAAAAAATTACTGATCAAGATGTTTCAGAGGCTATTGAAAAAAGTATAAAAAAACACAAAGTTGAAATTAAATATAGATTTTTTACTGCTGAAACAATTGAATATTTCCTAAAAAATGCCGACAAAATTGACGAAACTTCACTAACAAAATTTTATCAATCTTTAGAAAAAATAGAAAATGATTATGTTGAACAAAACGACGGCAAAGTTTCTAGTGGTTTAGCAAATTCTTACATAGCAAGACATTCAGAGCATAAAGTAAAAATTAGTGATGAAGCTAAAATAAACCTTATTAAATCTTTCGGAGAAATTGAAACTTTTGGAGATAAATATTGGTTACATCAATTTTTACTTACAAATGTTTCTATGCCAAAAGAATCTTATGATGCTCGCAAAGGTGCGGCACAATGGGTGATTTCTCAAATTACAAATGTTGATGATTTTAGCAAGGTTTCGTCAAGCTTTCCAAAACAAAGTGGAAATTTACTAACTTATATGTATGAAAATTGGGAACATACAACTGATCAACAAAATTTAGACTTCGCAAAATATATTCACAATCTAAATTGCCAATATTTTGGGATTGATCCTGTAACTAGTTTTATCTCAGATCCTCAATATGATGGTAAAGCTGGCTATTCACATGATAACAACAAATTTACATTTAATTTCCTAAATATAAGAATTCTTTCAAGTAACCAACAAAAAATTGATGGTTTTTGTGATTTTATAGGAACGATTTTTCACGAAACAAATCACCATTTTCAGCATGTTTGGGCAAATAAGCTAAGAAACGAAGAAAAACTAACTAATGTGGAGGCAAATTTTGCAAGATTATCTCAGATAGGATATAAAATTTACCCAGAATCTGTGATGTCAGAAGATAAAAATCAGCGTGATGATAAATATTACTTTTTCAATCCTCTTGAAAAAGATTCATTTTTTATTGATGAGTATGTTAGCGATGCGTTGCTTGGATATTTTCTTGGCGTAGACGAAGCAAAAAAACATGACAAAAATGTTGGCATTGAAAATTATTCTTCAATAACATTCAAAGAAGATGTACGAAAAGCCTATCAGGAACAATCTAATACCATAGGAGTAAATAATCATTATTCAGATTTCTTCCCTAAAAACCCTAATGGTGGAAAAAATAGATAAAATTATTCAACTCCCCTCAACTCTAATAACCTAGAGTAGATTTTCTTCTTTTTAATTCCGGTTTTGTTAGCTGCAATTTCTGAGGCCTCGCTTAATTTGTATTTTGACATTAAATTAATCAAAAATTCATCTAAATTTTCTAAATTATTTTGCTTCTCTTGAGCAAAATTTTCTCTTGTATCTATAAGCAAAACGCACTCTCCCTTGATTTTATTTTCTTGAAGAAATAAATTTAACTCAGAAAGCTTTTGGAGCTTAAATTCCTCATATAATTTAGTTATTTCTCTCGCTAAACAACAATTAAAATCCCCCAGAACCTCAATAAAATCTTGGGTTAAATCAAAAACTCTTTCTGCCCTTTCAAACAAAATTATAGTAGTTTTTAGGTTTGAAAATTCTTCAATTTTATTGCGTCTTGCCTCTTTTGTGGAAGGCAAAAAGCCCGCAAAATAAAAACTATCACTAGGTAACCCAGAAACTGAAAGCGAGGTTATAACTGAGCTTGCACCCGTAACTGGAATAATTTTTATATTATTTTCCAGCAAAAACCTAACAAGTTTATATCCGGGGTCTGAAATTAGGGGCGTTCCAGCATCACTAACCAAGCCAACTGCCTTGCCGTTTCTAACCTGCTCTAAAATATAGTCTCTAGTTTCTTGCTTGCTGAAATCATTATAAGTGTTAAGTTTTACCTGCAAATCATAATGTTTTAGCAGTTTTCCGGTAACCCTAACATCTTCACAAAATAAAACATCAAGGCTTGCAAGCGTTTCCAAAGCCCGAATAGTAATATCTTTCAGATTGCCAATCGGAGTTGCAATTACATATAATGCTGGAGTTAAATTTATTTTATTAATTTGCATTAAAAAAATTTTTGTATTTTAACTAAGTAATAGTTTATTGACATTAATGACTTTATATAGAAAAAGTTTAATTATTTAACAATAATCATGAATCATTCAAAACTAAATTATTCACAACCTGATGAGAATGGTCACTTTGGGCAATATGGCGGAAGATATGTCGCTGAAACCCTTATGCCTCTTATATTACAAGTTGAGCAAGCCTACAAGCAATGCAAAAATAATCCTGAATTTATTAAGGAATTAGATTATTGGCAGAAAAACTATAATGGCAGACCATCTCCGCTTTATTATGCTAAAAATTTTTCTGAATATCTGGGCAAAATTTCTAACACTAAACCTCCTAAAATCTATCTTAAAAGAGATGAACTTAACCACACAGGTGCGCATAAAATCAACCATTGTTTAGGGCAGATTTTACTTGCGAAGTATATGGGTAAAAACCGCATAATTGCTGAAACTGGTGCTGGTCAACACGGCGTAGCAACTGCCACGGTTTGTGCCTTATTTGGTATGAAATGCGTTATCTATATGGGTGCAAAAGATGTTGAAAGGCAAAAGCCCAATGTGTTCAGAATGAAGTTACTAGGTGCGGAAGTTAAGCCCGTTTCCGCTGGCTCTTCAAGCCTTAAAGATGCGATGAATGAAGCAATGCGAGATTGGGTTTCAAATGTTGATGATACTTATTATTTAATCGGCACGGCAGCAGGCCCCCACCCATTCCCTATGATGGTGAGGGATTTTCAATCAATAATCGGCAAAGAGGCTCGTGAGCAAATTCAACAGATTGAGGGTAGGCTTCCAGATAGGCTGATAGCTTGCATTGGCGGTGGCTCAAACGCTTTAGGGCTTTTCTATAATTTTATCAATGATGAAAATGTTAAGATGACCGCCGTTGAGGCCGCTGGTAAGGGTGTTGACACCCAAGAAACCGCCGCATCTATTGCTAAGGGCTCAGTTGGTGTTCTGCACGGGAATAAAACATATTATCTGCAAGATAAAAAAGGGCAGATTTTAGAATCCCACTCAATTTCAGCAGGGCTTGATTATCCAGGTATAGGGCCAGAACATTCATATTTACACGATATTGGCCGTGTGGAATATCAAAGTGCAACTGATGAAGATGCCCTAAAAGGCTTCCAAACTCTAGCTAAAACTGAAGGTATAATCCCAGCGTTAGAGCCTTCTCACGCTTTAGGCTATATTATTCGTGAGGCAAAAAATCATTCCTCTGAGCTTATTATAATGAATCTCTGCGGTAGAGGAGATAAAGATATTTTTACTATTATGGAAAGATTATGACAAAAATAATTGATGGAAAGAAATTTGCAGAAAACCTCAGAGCTAAAATTAAATCTGAAGTAGAAGAATTAAAGAAAAAAACCAACAAAACCCCTGGTTTAGCGGTGATTTTAGTGGGTGAAGACCCTGCAAGCCAAGTCTATGTTCGCAACAAAGCAAAACAAACTTTAGAAGTTGGAATGCAAAGTTTTGAATTCAAATACCCAGATAATATTGATGAAAAAACTCTGATAAATAAAATTGATGAACTCAACAAAAACCCTGAAGTAAATGGAATATTAGTTCAGCTTCCACTACCAAAACATATCTCTGAAGACGCAGTTATCTCAAGTATTTCCGCCGAGAAAGATGTTGATGGTTTTAATGTTATTAATCGTGGGTTGCTTGTAACTGGAAATAAAAAAGCCCTTATTCCCTGCACTCCGCTTGGCTCTC